>CAZZFG010000060.1:0-5687 GCA_964653345.1 uncultured Bifidobacterium sp.
CCAGAAGAATCTGAGAGCCAGATAGATCAAGAGGAGAGCCAAAAAGGTTCCAATCGCGACGAAGAAATTCTTCGCGAGAAGCCTCCGCACCACTAACCGTCTCACAAACTCTCGAATTGAGACCGTGTGAGTAATTAGCATGGCAATCGAATCCGCGATTAGTCGTCGGTCAGCGGTAGTGGTGATTCGGAGAAATATTCGCTCAGGGTTATTCGAATGACGAGAAGGCATATAGACAGGCTCCCAAAGTCTGGGCTGGCCGATCTGCAGTTACTCCTTTGCTGTGGACGATGAGGAGCTGCTATCAGATCCACCGCCCGAGCCACCATTTCGGGAGTCCGTTCGATAGAAGCCAGACCCTTTGAAGTGGACGCCAACCGGGGCGAAGACCTTCCGCGCAACTGCAGCACATGTCGGGCAGGGCTGATCAGAGGAATCTGTGAATGAGCGGCTCGCTTCGAAATCAAGTTCGCAGCTATCGCAGTAGTACTGATACGTCGGCACGTGGCGCCCCCCTCTTAATAATCGAGAATCTCTCAAATTCTGCAGCCCACGTAGTTTAGAACCGTGGGACGATAGGGTCTAATCGAAGAAGAACTTGGGGAGGTGTACCCATGAGGCCAGTGCGAAGCAGCAAGATTCCGCATTTTTTCCTGGTCACATTTCTCGCTGCTATCACTGCCTTTGCTGCCACTCCGGCTCAAGCGCTGGAGTTAGTTAGCGCTGACCCTTCTGAGAATTCAACAATCAAGAGTGCACCGAGCGCTATCACATTGACGCTCTCCAGTGAAATCGTTGAAACAGGAAGTTCGATGAGCGTTCGAGCTCCAAGTGGCAGCACCGTTGATGATGGATCGCTATCGATTGATGGTAATCAAGCCCTGATAGGACTTACAAAGTTAAATGAGAGTGGTCGCTACACCGTTTCCTATCAATTTATGAGCTCTGATGGAGAACTTCTCTCCGGGTCTTATTCGTTTACTTTCGACGCGCCAGCAGTAGTAACGACTCCGACCAACAACCCGTCGCAATCACCAAGCTCAAGCGAGAGCTCAGATAGCCCCGCAGCAGCCACGGGTAAGAGTTCGATTGCAACTGACATATTTATGATCTCACTTCTAGTCATCTCATTCTTGGTGTTGATTTTCATCGCCAGATCACTTCGTAATTCGAAGCCAAAAAAACGAAAGAAGAAATGATCTCGTTTTTTAAGTTCATCTCGCTAGCGAGCGCCTTCTCTTTGGTCGGAATATTTCTAGCTTTGGCATTCCTTCTCGATGAAATTGAAGGATACTTCCAAGAATCTGGAGCTAAGTTAAAACGATTATTGCCACCGATTGCAGCCATTTGGTCGCTCGCAACTATCGGAACTTTTCTCAGTGATCTTGCGGCAATCGTCGATCGGCCAATCCTGGAAGTCTTTAGCGGCAATCTAATTCGATCTTTTGCTTTACAAGTCATTTTAGGAAAAGTGCTCCTAATAAATATCATCGCGGCGCTTCTGGTTTTGTGCTGCGTGCCGTTCATCAAGCGTACGGGTGGCGCTTTAGCGCTCATGGTGATTACGTTGATTGGTTTACTTGCACCGTATCTTGAGAATCACAGCGCTTCATCGGGCCATCACATGCTTGCAGTCGGTTTAGTAGTGGTGCACGTACTTGCATTGTCGCTCTGGATCGGTGGCTTGATTGGGCTGGCGCTAATGACATCTAGCGGTCGAAGAGTGGCACATGGGCGTTTTCATCAAATCGCTCTCTGGTCACTGGCTACGGTAGCGATTACAGGTGTAGTCAATGGTTGGGTTCGTCTCGGATCATTAAGTCAGATTGGTAGCAGCTACGGATTACTGCTTCTTGGGAAATCGATTCTGCTCACGGTGATATTTAGTATTGCATTGAGAAGTCATAAGAAGAATCGACGTAACTCGGAGAGCGTGGATGAACGATCGCTACTTCGCCAACTCACCCTCGAGGGCGCTCTCTTCGCAATCACGATGCTTATGGCGATTGTTCTTGGAAGGACTGCGCCACCGCAATTAGAAAGCAATGAGCCGATCCACCCAATTCTTGGTTCAGTCATGCCAGGGTCGCCAACATTCTCACGCTTGCTACTTGGCTATGAGCCGAATGGTCTCTTCCTTGCGGTTTTGGTTGCCTTCGTAGCGCTCTATATAAGAGGTGTAATTGTCTTGACGCGCCGTGGCGATAAATGGCCAGTCAGTCGAACCATCTTCTTTGCTCTGGGCATAAGCGTTGCAGATTTTGCAGTGAATGGCGGTTTAGGCGTGTATTCGCACGTCGCTTTCTCATTCCACATGGTCGCGCACATGGCACTTGCCACGTTAGCGCCAATCGGAATCGTCTTAGGTGCGCCCATCACGCTCGCGTTGCGCACACTTCCTATTGGTCGCACCCCTCAGGAGCGCGGTATTCGCGGCTTTGCGCTCGCCTTACTACATTCTCGATACTCCCGATTCTTAACCAATCCAATCGTTGCCATGCTTGTCTTTGATGGATCGATGTTCGCTCTTTACTTCACCGATTTATTCAAATGGTTGATGGGCTACCACTTTGGACATTTCTTCATGGAGATGCATTTCTTCATCGTAGGTTTCCTATTTTTTGCAGCGCTAATCGGAGTCGATCCAATTCCCAATAAGTTCCCATTCGTTGCGCGAATAGTCGTAATACTTGCTGCGATGAGTATCCATGCTTTCTTCTCTATATCGCTGATGTCATCAAGCGTTCTTGTTGATGGTGGATATTTCGCCTCACTTGATCGACCATGGTGGCCAGATTTATTAGCGGACCAAAGAACTGGCGCTGCATTCGGTTGGGCTTTTGGAGAAGTACCGATTCTTTTGGCGCTCGCCGCGACATTCGTGCAATGGGTTCGCTCTGATACTTATGAGGCAGCTCGAATCGAACGTAGCGCCGAGCGTGCTCGACAAGCAGGAGTTCCCGATGAGGTCGATCGGTATAACGACTATCTCAAATCCTTAAGCCAGCGAGACGAGCGAGACGAGCGAGACCAGCGCTAGCGAAGTTGGCCGAATTCTGCCTTAATTGGGGGATGGAACCGCTCTTCTTATTACCCGCCGAGTATCAAGCGCTACGTGAATCTGTGCGCGCGCTCGCCGAAGCAAAGATTGCACCTGCAGCGCGCGAGGTTGATGAACACGCTCGCTACCCGAAAGAAGCAGCCGATGCGCTGCAAAGCGCGGGACTTGCTGCCGCCCATGTACCAGAAGAATTTGGTGGCGAGGGAGCAGATGCTCTCGGCGTGGTCATCATCATCGAGGAAGTTGCCCGAGTTTGTGGCTCGTCTTCGTTGATCCCTGCCGTGAATAAGTTGGGCTCATTACCTCTAATACTCGCTGGTACAGCTGAGCAAAAGCAGCGCTGGCTCACGCCACTTGCCCAAGGAAAAGGTTTCTCGTATTGCCTCTCTGAATCAGAGGCAGGTTCGGATGCTGCCGCGATGCGCACCAAGGCTGTAAAAAAAGATGGCGGCTGGGTGCTCAGTGGCAGTAAGAAGTGGATTTCGAACGCGGGCGAATCAGATTTCTACACCGTGCTTGCCAGCACAGATAGTTCGAAAGGCTCAAAAGGAATCTCAGCATTTGTCGTTGAGAAGAGTGATGCCGGGGTCTCATTCGGTGCCCATGAAAAGAAGATGGGTTTTCGCGGTTCGCCCACTCGCGAGGTCTATTTTGATGACGTCCATTTGCGCGATGATCGGATGCTCGGCGCTGAGGGAAGTGGTTTTGCGCTCGCGATGAAGACTCTCGATCACACTCGCATCACGATTGCCGCGCAAGCGCTCGGGATCGCACAAGGAGCATTCGAAGTAGCGATGAACTATTCCCATCAGCGAAAGCAATTCGGTAAGGCAATCTTTGATTTCCAAGCGATTCAATTCATGCTCGCAGATATGGCTATGAAGATTGAGGCAGCGAGACAATTGACTTACGCAGCTGCTGTCAAGAGTGAGAATTCTGAATCCGACTTGACCTTCTTCTCCGCCGCGAGCAAGTGCTATGCCACCGATGTTGCAATGGAAGTAACGACGAATGCGGTGCAGGTTCTCGGTGGGTATGGATATGTCTCTGATTATCCAGTCGAGCGAATGATGCGTGATGCAAAACTCACGCAGATTTATGAAGGTACCAATCAAGTTCAACGAATCGTGATGGCTCGCAACTTGCCTCAATAACTGCACGTTATCTGAAGCGAGTGATTCCTAACTCTGTTGCTACGGCATCAACACGTACGTCGTGCAACTCTTCGGGTAAGTCGGAATCTGAGAGGCAGACGCTATCTATAAGCGCAACCTTCCACCCAGGTAATTGCGGTAGCGATCGGTCGAAAGAGCCACCACCTTGCCCCAGTCGAACGCCTCGCATATCAATAGCAAGTGCAGGCACGATAACTACATCAACGGTGGCTAGTTGAGCAGCGGTCACTTCAGTCCCATGATGAAGCCAGGTGAGTGATTTATCAGGATTGAGCCGCGGAAGGAATATGTGTTTGCCTTGTGAGCTGAGTGCATCATGAAGTGCGAAGGTATCGGGCTCATCGCCATACGACTGGAAAGATGCAATTACCTGAGCGCGGGATATCTCCGGTGCACGAAGTAACTCCTGACCTGGGGCGGTTCGATCACGCAACTGCGCTTTCATCCGAAGTTCACGAAAGCGCCCACGCGCCTCCTGCTTACTCTCCATACGAGCAGCGTAAGGTGTAACCACTATGGCAAAGCAAGCTGGTATCAAACACGCGGTCATTCCTGCCGCTGGACTTGGCACACGATTCCTCCCTGCGACGAAGGCGATTCCAAAGGAGATGCTGCCGGTCGTAGATAAACCTGCGATTCAGTATGTTGTTGAAGAGGCTTATTCGGCAGGGTTTACCGACGTGCTCTTGATTACCGGGCATAACAAGGGAGCTCTTGTCGATCATTTCGCACAAGCTCCCGAATTGGAACAGACTCTGCATGCACGAGGTGATGCAGAGCGATTGTCTGCATTGAGACATCTCAATATGCTCCCGCCGCTCCACACAGTTCGACAAGAGAGCGCACGTGGATTAGGTGATGCAGTGTTAAGCGCGGCTGAGCATGTTGGTGATTCACCATTTGCAGTACTGCTAGGCGATGATCTGATCGAACCCAGTGATCTGCTGTGGCAGAAGATGCTTGATGTGCATGCGCGATATGGTGGTTCAGTTCTCGCACTTATGGAAGTGCCAGATGACGATGTGTCAAAGTACGGAATTGCAGCAATCTCTGGAGCGGATCCCGCTCAGGTAATTGATCTGGTAGAGAAACCCTCAAAAGCAGAGGCCCCGAGCAACTACGCGATTATTGGTCGATACATTTTATCTCCAGCCATCTTTTCAATTCTTCGCCATACCGCTGCAGGTAAAGGTGGCGAAGTGCAACTTACCGATGCAATCGCTACGCTCGCCCGCGATGAAAACATTGGCGGTCCTGTTCATGCGGTGGTCGTCGACGTTCGTCGTTTTGATACCGGGGATCGATTGAGCTACCTCAAGACAGTTGTCGAGTTTGCGACGCGTCGAGATGACCTCGGTCCCGATTTCGCGAAATGGCTGAAGGGGTATGTGCGAGGGCTCGATGATTAGCGTCGATAAATATTTGGAAGAAGTGCTCTCGATTGCGCACCC
>CAZZFG010000061.1:0-5617 GCA_964653345.1 uncultured Bifidobacterium sp.
CTCCGCCAATCTGTCCCAATACATTTAAGAGATCGGTCGGGTCGGTCCCTGGAATCGCAATCACCACATCATCAATTCCTTTTCCACCTTCGTTACTGACCACAGTGAAATTTCGAATATCGCCACCTGCAAATCCAATTGCGGAAGCAACTGACCCAAGGGAACCAGGTCGATCGGGAAGAGAGATCTTCAAATGGAATTCAGCCATGTCGTTAGCCTAGTGGCTATTGATTAGCCGGCTTAGAGCCCAAGGTCACTGAAAACGTTTTCGTCTCCCGACTAGGCAGTTCTACAGTGATCGATACGGTGCTATTTGGCGCATACGAGCGGATGCGAACAACCGCATCGATATCGCTCTTGATGAGGAATCCATCGATTGACTTAATCGTGCTATTGACGGGGATGCCAGCTTTGTCGGCAGCCTCACCCTTCTCTAGCCCGAGAATCTTCCCATTTCCGCTATAGGTTCGATCGAATTCAACGCCAAGGAACGGTCTAGTTGATTTCCCAGTGGCGATGATTTCGTTTGCTACGCGCATCGCTTGATTCACGGGAATTGCAAAACCCAAGCCACTATTTGCCGGTGATGAATCTAAGGATGCAATCGCCGAATTGACTCCGATCATTCGCCCCTGACCATCAACGAGTGGGCCCCCAGAGTTGCCTGGATTTATCGCTGCATCTGTTTGCAGCGCGTCGATATAGGAAGCTCTATCCGTCGTGCCTGCTAGTACTGGACGATTGAGCGCAGAGATGATTCCACTGGTCACCGTGCCAGCGAGGCCAAGCGGCGAACCAATGGCAATCGAGAGATCGCCGATTACGGACTTGGATGAGTCGCCAATTTCAATTGTTGGTAGATTGCCTTTACTTACTTGGAGCACCGCCAAGTCGTAGGCGATATCGCGCCCCTTGATTGTCGCATCAAGTTCAGTTCCATCTTGGAACTCGACTTTTACTTTTCCACCAAGGACAGCATCGTCGATTACGTGGTTATTGGTCACAATGAAACTTTTGGCACTATCGCTTTGAATCACTGATCCAGAGCCGGTGCCACCCCCAGTTGTCGAAGTTACAGATATTGAGACGACCGTCGGCAGCACTTTCTTTGAAATATCTTTGATCGCTAAATTCCCAGAGTTATCTTTAGTCGTTCCATCTTTGCCAGCAGGGCCTTCAGGTCCAGAGACGTTCCAGCTCACCAGAGTTCGCCCCACTGGACATTTTGTTTTCTCAGTGAGGTACATGACTTTGGTGCGATTATCCACACACGCAGAGATCTTTGGCGATGTTGCGGTAACCGCATAGGCGCCGCCACCAGCGATTGCCATACCTACGAAGAAGGCGAGCACCGCCCGACCGTTTGGTGAGCGAAATGGTAGATGGGTAGAGAAGTGGCCAGCCATGGCGGTAATCATCACCTCATAAACTCAAAGGTCCCTGAGAGAAACATTATTGCTAGTTAAGAAAAGCTCCCCGACTTGGACTCGAACCAAGAACCTGCCGGTTAACAGCCGGCTGCTCTGCCAATTGAGCTATCGGGGAATGAACCCGCCGTACTTTATCGCAGCGCTACCCCGGAGGCGAAAACGAGGCTGCATGACCCACATCCACAGCGCCTCAGAGCAGCGCCTCGCCAAGACCCTTTTCATGAAGAGTGCGCCGAACTGCCTCGAGCGCGATGAGTTCGGAGAATGTCGGCCCATACTCTGGGGATTCCGGATCAAGGCGAAGTAGCGCAGATTTCAATTCGGCGATCTTCCTGGTGACCGAAACCTCGCGTACTCGGGAGATAAGACTATTAATAAAACTTTCCGTTGCCTCGGCTGACCGTAGTGGCTCCACTGTTAATTCGGTGATCAATGCAGCGCTATCTGGCTCTAGTTTGCTCATTAACTCCGTGAGGTTTGAAAGCGCTTGTGGGTGCTCACAAATTATTGCGAAGACTGCACGAAGTGATTCGTCAGAAAAATCGTCAGGGCTCAGCTCGCGCCACGATGCCGAGAGCTCAGAGAATTGCACAATTGATTTAATGACTTCTCGTTCCAGAAGATATGTTGGCGAGCTCTTTTCGATGTTCGATCGAACAACAGAAGCGCTCTCGCGATTATTCCGACCCACTGCATCACGGACTAATTCGATATCTACGCCAATCCATCCTGCTAGCGCGCGTACGTACTCTGGTCGGAGCGCTTTATCTCGTATCTTCATGATGAGAGGTGCGCACTCTTTGAGCGCGCTCACACGCCCTTCAGCAGTTGCCAGATTAAATAGTTTCAATTTCGATTTGATGGCGAACTCAAAGAGTGGGACACGTCGGGCGATCAAGTCGCGAACCGCGACATCTCCATCTTTGATGCGAAGATCGCATGGATCAAGCCCGCGCTCTTCCACAGCCACGAAGGTTTGAGATACGAATTTCTGATCATCATCGAAGGCGCGCAGCGCCGCTTTTTGCCCAGCAGCATCTCCATCGAAGGTGAAGATAACTTCGCCTCTAAAGGCATCATCATCCATTAATAACCGTCTCAAGATACGAATATGTTCATCGCCGAAAGCAGTGCCACAAGTAGCAACTGCAGTTTCGACTCCCGCTAAATGAGCCGCCATAACATCGGTATAGCCCTCAACGACGACCACTTGGCGTTTCTTTGCAATCTCTTTTTTAGCAATCTCTAGCCCGTAGAGAAGAGCGCTCTTTTTATAAATCGGCGTCTCTGGGGTATTGAGATACTTGGGGCCAGTATCAGCCTCACTCAATCGGCGAGCGCCGAAGCCGACAACATCTCCCGAAATTTCATGGATAGGCCAGACCAATCGATTCCGAAAGCGATCGATATGTCCACGTTGCCCCTCTTTCGTTAAACCTGCCAATTCCAACTCAGCATCGGTAAAACCTCGTGCTTTGAGATGTTTTGAGAGCGCATCCCACTCATCGGGCGCGTAACCCACACCAAATTTCGCTGCAGCGTCCTTATCAAATCCACGTGATTGCAAGAACTCTCTACCTACTTGAGCTGGTCCAGGTAATTGCAATTGTTCTTGATAAAAGAGCGCTGCTAACCGGTTTGCTTCAAGGAGCCGTTTTCGATCGCTACCGCCTGTTCGCGTTGGACCATCTTCGTAGGTGAGTTGATAGTTCATTCGATCGGCGAGCCGTTCGACCGCTTCAGTAAAGGACATATGTTCAATTTTCATCACGAACGAGATGACATCGCCACCGGTCTGGCAACCAAAGCAATGATAGAAACCTTTGCTCGGCGTGACATGGAAGGACGGGCTCTTCTCGTCATGAAATGGACAGAGCCCTTTCTTCTGCCCGCCGCCAGCGTTCTTCAACTGAACATAATCACCGACGACATCGTCAATATGACTGGAATGGCGGATGTGCGAGACGTCCTCATCGCGAATTCTTCCAGCCATGGTCACATCCTATGTTTATGCATCACTTGCGCGACTCAAGCCTGGCGAGCAGGAGAGGCACCGCAGGATCAGTCAGTGAGGCTATTTGGTCAACGACTATGCGGAGCCTGGCGCCCTCGCCTTGATCTCGTGCCGCTGCCCAGGAGCGGGCGAAATTACGTTCCAAGAGTGCGCCATCGGTTTCCAACAATCCATCTGCAAGTCGATGAATAAGTGCTCGCTCATGGAGATAGCGCTCTTGTGATTGTTCCGCGCGGAAGATGTAATGTGCTGCAAACGATTTGATGAGAGCCACTTCAACACGTTCTTCACGCGGGACAATTAAATGAGCGTTGTAGCGAGTTAACTCTCCCACGCCATATTTCTCTCGAGTTGCTCGTTCGGCTACTTGTGCGAACCGACCGATCAGTTGGCTCGTGAGATCCTTTAATCGAGCAAGGCTTTCGTGTGATCCATCAAAACTTCTAGGCCAACATGAGAGCTTTGATAAGCGTGCGTAGGCGCCGCTAATCTCTTGCTCAGTTACATCGGAGAGGTAATCACTCTTTATCACGTCAAAGAAATTTGCCAAATCATTTGATAGCGCTTCGACCTTTATCTGTCCGGAATGAACAGAGTCTTCGAAATCATGGACGCTATATGCGACATCGTCTGCCCAATCCATGATCTGCGCTTCTATCGGGGCTTGTGAATGCGTGACATCCACCTTTACCCACTCAAATATCTTCTGGTCATCGTGATAGACGCCAAATTTCTGAGGGTTCTCCGTTGCACTCCAGGGATACTTAATTGCGCTATCAAGTGTGGCTCGAGTGAGATTTAAACCAGCGCTCTCCCCCTCTTGATCAAGCGTCTTTGGTTCAAGTCGAGTCAATATTCGAAAGCTCTGCGCATTTCCCTCGAAACCACCGCACGAGCGCGCAATTTCAGCAAGCGCCGTTTCGCCATTGTGGCCAAACGGTGGATGGCCTAAATCATGTGCCAAACATGCGCTCTCAACTAAATCGGGGTCAGCGCCTAGAGCAGCGCCAAGCTCTCGACCAACCTGTGCGCATTCCAGTGAGTGTGACAATCTGGTTCGCGGAAAATCATTTGCCCAGGGTTGAGCTACCTGGGTTTTAGCCGCTAGACGTCGAAGCGCTGACGAGTGGATGATGCGTGCTCGATCACGAGCAAACTCCGTTCGCCCCGGACGCTTCGCCGGTTCGTCGACATAGCGTGCGACATCAGCCGCGCTGTACCTGCTCATGCGGAGTGTGCACCTCGCTCGCCATGATCGCTCAAGTGAATTCCTCTTCGCCCTAATGTGATGTACGCAAGATACGCCCCTGCCTCCCGGAGTAGGTAGCGGCTACTGGCATTCTCGAGAGTATTTGGACCCATTTCTACCGGCACACAGGTTGCGCGGAGGGCTAGATCTCGCGCCATGGTTACCGCTCGCAAACAATGCCACGGGTCGGTGACCACAAAAATCTGCTCAGTCTTATCGGGGACTTTGCGTGCATATGCCACTGTGCTCGTATAGGTATCAACGCCAGCACTGACGATAATCACATCGTTTTTTGCTACCCCACGCGCCCGAAGCCAGGCAGCGCCAGCTTTTGCTTCAGTCGTGCGATCTCCAGGTTGGCTAAAGCCAACCGTGATGATCTTCTCGACTCGCTTGCTCTTGTACAGCTCGCGCGCTTGCGAGAGGCGCGCAGTTAGTACTGCACCTGGTCTGCCATTTAATTGAGCTGCGCCAAGTACGACTGCATACTTCGCATTTCCCTCTGCTGGATGAATTCCAGTCCACCACACACGACCAGTTGAAATCAAAGGAATTGCGATTATCAGTGCGAGTAGGAATGCAATTGCCTTGAAGATTAATTTGAAAAAGATCATCCGCCTGATACCGAATCGTCAAGTGCAATAGCAGGAATCTCATCGGGATCTTCGAGCCATCGATGCGGTAATGAAACTTGGCGCACACCTGAACTTCGCCCACGTGGCGCCTCTGCAATTTGTTGCGGATATGGCTGCTCGTCGATTTGATCAAGCAACATCTGCATCTGAGCAAAATTTTCGATCATTGCTAACTGTGATCTAATTTCACTGCCAACACGAAATCCCTTGAGATACCACGCCATGTGTTTTCGCAAATCTCGTGCAGCGCGAAATTCATCCTCGAAGTATTCGCTCAGCAGTTGGCCAT
>CAZZFG010000062.1:0-5612 GCA_964653345.1 uncultured Bifidobacterium sp.
CCCGCGCCACCGAACTCACCGGTAGAGACAGATTTTCCTTGAGCTTCCGCGTTTCGAATAAGGAGTGAGTAAGGATCGGTCTTTGGTTGCTCGCCACCAACCATGTGCACCTCGGTATTCCAAGCGAGCATGTTCTTAATCAGTTTCTCGCGCTGAGCTTTATCTTTAACCCACGTCATATTTGAACTTGGGATGAAGTACATACTTCGACCACCCGAATGCATATCTAAAACACCATCACATTGCGGGAAGAGTTCAGAACTTAGGAAGTGCGCAAGCTTGCCGTGAATCGCGCCATTCTCATTTCCCGGAAAGACTCGATTGAAGTTTGCGCCATCGTTCCACAGGCGATTTCCATTACGCGATGCTTCCATTGAGATACATGGGATGATGATTATTCGGCCAGTTACATCTTCGACTTTCAATGTGCGGGAGAGCGACGCCGCGGCAATCTGTCCCTCGTACTCATCGCCATGCGTTCCGCCAACAACGAGAACTGTTGGCCCCTGTCCATTTTTTACCGAAATGATCGGAACTTGATGGCTCGCCCAACCGCTGTGATTGGTCGAATCTCCAACAACGAGATAGCCAGTGCTCTTACCTGGAGCATTGAGGTCAAATGAGATGGAAACGGTTGCAGACATGGCTTCACTATAGGCGTGGCTCGCGCCTGCGAAAAGAGTGCCCTATTAAGTTTATGTAAAGAACGAATAATGTTCGGTAAGACCACATATTTGATTGTTCATCTGCCGCATTTGCTTTTGAATGGTGTTACAAATTGAGTGAGGACTCGGAATTGGCCCTACTCAATATACAAATGAAAACTAATGTAATAAGAGAGATAGGTAATAGATGAAACTACGTTCAACAACCAAGAAGAAAGTGATGAGCGCAGCAGTAGCAAGCGCTCTGCTTTTTTCGATTGGTAGCGCTGTTGCACCTGCACAGGCTGCAAAGAATGAACTAGTTGTCGGTTCCACACAGGGAATCCCTCAGCTAAATCCAATTATCCGAACCTTTGCCTTCGAAGAGACTCTCTTCCCACTTCTTTGGTCAAGCTTGACCACATGGAAGCCGGATGGCTCGGTTGGACCACAGTTGGCAAAGTCTTGGAAAGCCAACAAAGCTGCAACTCAGTGGACCTTCACCCTTGTCAAGGGCGCAAAGTTCTCTGACGGTAGCGCACTTGATGCAAAAGCTGTCAAGGCAGTTTTCGATTATGCAATTGATGAGAAGACTGTTACCCAGGAGCGAAACAAGATCAAGTCCATCACCAATGTCAAGGCATCTGGCGACAATGTAATCTTCACGCTCTCAGATCCAAACGCACTATTTCCAGAGGCGATTGCCTGGATCAAGATGATCAAGGTCAGCGAAGTGGCAAACTTCAACAAGAAGCCATCAACCTCTGGTCCTTACGCGGTCAGCGCATTTAGCCCGAATGAGTCACTGACGATGGTTGCAAATCCAAAGTACTTTGGAAAGAAAGCAAACGTTAAGAAAATCAAGTTCGTAAAGGCAGCAGATCCAACAGCTGCTGTGACATCACTTCGCTCTGGCGATATCGATGTCATGTACCAGCTACCACTTGCTGACGCAGCTCCACTTCAAAAGGATAAGAAACTTCAACTTGTGAAGGCTAAGGTTTCGAGCGTCTCTGTAACGTGGGAATATGACTTGACGTCTGCTCCATTTAATAACATCAAGGCTCGACAAGCAGTTGCGTATGCAACTGATCGTGCGAAGATCTTGAAGTCTGCTTACTACGGTTTTGGGCAGGTCACCTCGTTCAACACCATCGTGCCAGACAAGTCTCCTTGGAACTGCGGTACCGCAGGTGGACTGACCAAGTACACCTTCGATCTTCAGAAGGCCAAAGCGCTCTTCGCCGAAGCGGGAATCACTTCCTTCACCTGGTGGGGCGTTTCAGGTGCACTTCCTGAATTTGATGCAATGGGACAAGTTCTCCAAGCAGATCTCAAGACCATTGGTATCGACATGAAGATCGAGAACAACGAGGTCGGTACATGGGCAGGCAAGTTCTACCCAGCAGGAAAGACCTACCCAGGACTTCTTCTTCCCAACTATCAATCAGTGCCAGGTGAGCCAGGATTCTCCATGAACTTCCTTCTTTCAGGACGTGCAGAGAGCAACTGGAACAACAAGGCTTACGATGATCAGTACACCAAGGCGATCGGAACCCTTGATGCCAAGCAGCGTAAAGCTGAATGGTGCAAGGCTCTCAAAATGGAAAATGAGCAACTTCCGCTCATCACTCCATTCGTCTTCGATGTTCTCCACGCAGCACGTGCGAACGTAAAGGGCGCATGGGTTGAGGGTGGCGGACAAATGCACCTCGAAGATGTGAAGATCTCCTAATCAGATCCAAACGATAGAAGCGAAGGAGTTACTTTCATCTAATGTTGCGTTATTTGGTTCGTCGAGCAATATCTAGCGTCGCGGTTCTTGTAATCAGCGTGCTGTTGGTATTTCTTGCGATTCGAATTCTTCCGGGTGATCCAGTATTGGCAAAACTCGGCGCTGCAACAGAGGTAACTCCAGAAGCTCTAGCACTTATGCGGAAAGAGGCGGGCTTAGACCGCCCGCTTCTTTCTCAATTATGGACATGGGTGTCCAACGCCCTACAGGGAGATTTAGGAACTTCGTATTTCTCGCAATTTAAAGTGACCGAATTGGTAGTGCATCGCCTTCCCGTCACTTTCGAGTTAACATTTTTCATCATCGTATTTGCAGTAATTTTCTCGCTAATTCTTGCACCACTCTCAGTTCGCAAACCAGGCGGTGCTTTGGATAAATCCATCGGTTACTTCACATCGATTGGCTTATCAGTTCCAGGTTTCGTTATCGGAATCGTGCTCATCTTGGTCTTCTCCCTTAAATTTCAGATTCTCCCTTCAAGAGGTTTCACACCCTTAACTGAAAGTGTTACTGAGAATCTTCAGCTAATGATTTTGCCGTCGATCACTGGAGGCTTAACGGCGACTCCTTATCTAGTTCGGTACTTGCGAGCCTCAATGTTAGAAATCAAGCAATCTCCATTTATTCGCACGGCTGAAGGTAAAGGCCTTTCGGGCTCGCGCATCATGTTTCGTCACATTTTGCCTAATTCGCTAGTTCCGGCGTTGACCATGCTGGGATTGATTGTTGGATACACGCTGAGCGGCGTAGTAGTTATTGAATACATGTTTGGGCTACCGGGAATTGGCTCTCTAGCAATCGAAAGCGCTTTTAAAAGAGACTATGCGGTAATTCAGGGAGTTGCTCTGACAATCATTACGCTCTTCATTGTCACTACATTCCTTTTCGATTTGTTATGCGGGTTAGTAGACCCTCGGCTACGGGTTAACAAGGAGGAGAAGCTTGAAGCGTAAATTCTCCTTCAGCGGTTTTTTAGTGCTGGCAATTGTGAGTATTTGCTTGCTCTGTCCGTGGCTCTCTCCGTACGACCCATATGAAATAGGTGCTTCAGAGCCATTCCTCGGGCCCAATAGAGTTAATTGGTTAGGTACGGATGACCTAGGGCGCGATCTACTTTCCCGAATTTTGTATGGCGGCCGAATCACGATTTTGGTAGCGATTGCTGCAACCGTCATAGCCTTGATCATCGGTACAGCCTGGGGGCTAGCTGCCGGCGTACGCAGAGGCTGGCTTGATGAAGCCTTGATGCGTACTGCGGATGCGACGATGGCGATTCCACAAATCCTCTTTGGGCTCGTATGTATCTCCGCTGTTGGAGCGAGCGTGATTTCCCTTCCAATAGTGGTGGGCTTCCTCCTATCTCCGACGACAGCTCGCATGGCACGTTCGGCGGTCGTGACAGAGCTTTCCTCTCAATATGTAGTCGCAGCTCAAGCGTCAGGATTTACGCGAACCCGATTGATTTGGTCAGAAGTCATGCCAAACATCGCACCGCAGTTATTGGTCCAATTAAGTATCAATGCTGCTGCAGCAGTGATGCTTGAAGCAACGTTGAGCTTTATCGGCCTCGGAATTCAACCGCCAAACGCATCATGGGGGACGTTGATGCTCCAAGGTTATGCAAAAATCTGGAATACATATTGGTTCGTTGCGTTTCCTGCACTGGCGGTAACAATCACCATCCTTGCGTTCAATGCGTATGGCGAACGAATCCGAAAGAATCTTGATTCACGAAAGTCAACTGTTAATGAGTAATGTAATTGAGGTTCGAAATCTCACTCTCACTGTCCCCACTTCAAAAGGGCGCGCACCCGTCATTGATGATCTAAGTTTTGCGATTGAACAAGGCGAGAAGTTAGGGCTAGTTGGCGAGTCAGGCAGTGGAAAATCATTGACTGCGTACTCTCTGATGCGCCTGATTAAGAATCCAGTGCGGATTGAATCTGGTGAGATTTTCATCAATGGAATAGATGTGCTGAAACTCAAGGAAGATGAGTTTCGGAAGTATCGCGGCAGTGAGATTGCCATGATTTATCAAGATCCCATGTCAGCTCTAAACCCAATAATGAAAATTGGCGATCAAATCGTAGAAAGTATTTTGTTACACAAGAAGATTTCTAAGAAAGAGGCTCTAAAACTAGCCATCAGTTTGTTGGAAAGCGTGGGCATACCTGAGCCCGAAGAGCGAGTGAATTCATATCCATTTGAGATGTCCGGTGGGATGCTACAGAGAGTCGTCATCGCAATTGCCCTAAGCGGTGAGCCTAAAGTTCTCATTGCAGATGAGGCCACGACTGCGCTCGATGTAACAACCCAGGAGCGCGTTTTGAATCTGCTCAACCGCCTCGCGCAAGAGCGAAATCTAACTATCTTGCTCATTACGCATGATCTTGGCGTAGCCGCTCAGTTCTCCGACCGAATCAATGTGATGTACGGCGGCAGGCTCGTCGAGCAAGGGCGAACCAAGGATGTGTTTACCAACCCACAGCATCCCTACACTCAGGCTCTCCTGGATTCTCGTTGCGATTACACCGTGGATGTGAATAAGCCGATTAGGTCTATTGCTGGCCAGCCGCCACGTCCAGATAACAGACCAAGTGGTTGTGTTTTCGCGCCACGATGCGAATTCGCAATCGACATGTGCACTAACGCAGTTCCTGAACTCCGCGAGGTTTCCGGCAGGCTAGTTGCATGTATTCGAGTAGAAGAATTGAAATCGGTGAGTAGCTGATGACGTCGACGATTATTGATGTGCAGAACCTTTCGAGAGCTTTCCAAGGTTCAGGCGGGTCGGTATTGGCCCTTGATGGGATTTCACTTTCCTTGCAAGAAGGAAAGACGTTAGCTGTTGTTGGTGAGTCGGGTAGTGGTAAAACTACGGCCGCACGCCTGATACTGGGGTTAGATAAGCCAACCGCAGGTTCAATAACAGTTTTGGGTCAAGAGATTACTAATTTCGGTGCAAGCCAGATGCGTCCGCTTCGTCGGGAAATCCAAGTCGTACAACAGGATCCGTTCAGCCAGTTAAATCGACGCCATACAGTGCGACGGATTATCGAGGGGCCGATGCTTGCGTTCAAAGTAGGCGATAAGAAATCTCGTGAACAGCGAATCGTCGAATTAATCGAAGCAGTGGGACTCCAGCGAGAGCACCTTTCTCGCAAACCACACGA
>CAZZFG010000063.1:0-2605 GCA_964653345.1 uncultured Bifidobacterium sp.
AAAAAAGAATGGATTGAAATCAAACGTTAAAGCGGAACTCCACGACATCGCCATCGTGCATGACGTAATCCTTGCCTTCCATTCGTACTTTTCCTTTTGTGCGCGCTTCAGTGAGCGATCCCGTTGCCACTAAATCATCGAATGAGACAACTTCTGCCTTGATAAAACCTTTTTGGAAATCGGTGTGAATCACACCCGCCGCAGCAGGTGCGGTATCACCTTGGTGAATAGTCCATGCCCGCGCCTCTTTTGGCCCGGCCGTTAAGTAGGTCTGTAACCCTAAAGTTTTAAAGCCAACTCGAGCCAGCGTGCGCAACCCTGGCTCAGTTAAGCCAATTGATTCAAGTAGCTCCATTGCATCGGCTTCATCGAGTTCAGCTAAATCTGCTTCAGTCTTTGCATCGAGGAAAATTGCTTCGGCTGGCGCTACTTGCGCTCTTAGTTTCTTCTTCAACTCATCATCGCCAAGTTCTGTTGCATCAACATTAAAGACATAGATAAAAGGTTTTGCAGTTAAGAGGTGGAGATCTTTCAAAAGCGTTTTATCAAGAGAGGTCGCAGAGATGAGCTTTCCCTCTTTGAGCGCAGCTTCTGCCGCTTTGATCTCTGCTATCTCCGCAGCTTTTTCTTTCTGCTGCTTTGCTTCTTTCTCAAGACGCGGAAGAGCTTTCTCAATAGTCTGTAAGTCGGCGAGCGCTAACTCCGTATTTATCGTTTCGATATCGGAGAGTGGATCAACTTTTCCATCAACATGCACGACATCACCATCATTGAAGACCCGCACAACTTGGCAGATCGCATCAGCCTCACGGATATTTGCAAGAAACTTATTACCTAGGCCTGCACCTTCAGATGCGCCTTTGACGATGCCAGCGATATCAACGAAGGAGACCGATGCAGGAATGATCTGTTCTGACCCAAAGATCTTTGCCAACACAGCGAGGCGATCATCAGGGACGCCAACAACGCCCACATTGGGTTCGATTGTGGCGAAGGGATAGTTAGCCGCCAGGACCTGATTCTTGGTCAGAGCGTTGAAGAGGGTCGACTTGCCCACGTTGGGCAGTCCGACGATTCCGATAGAGAGGCTCACGAGGAGTAGAGCCTACGGGGCTTTGTCACCCCTGCCTGACACGATTGGCCCATGAACCTCACCTCCTCCAATTCCCTGGTGGCGCTGGCTATCGGCGCGGTCGTTGGCCTACTCCTTGGAGTCGCCATCACATACCTATTAATGCGGCGCGAGAGCGAGATCTACCGGAGCCAACTTGAAGCGCAGAGCGAAGCTAGTGGCGCCTCCCGCGAAGCGAGCGCCCGCCTTGATGAGCTCCTTCGCTCAGTGAACGTGAGCATGGCGCAACTGACAGAGAAGACCCACTCAGCAGAGCTCAAGCGGGCAGAGGTAGAAGCGCAGATTAAAGAACAGATCAAAAATATGGGTGAGAAGAATGAGCGCCTTGTCCTTGAGACGGCAAAGCTCGCTGGAGCGCTATCAAAGGCGCAGAGCCGCGGTCAGATGGGTGAAGCGCAACTTGAATTGATTCTCGAGAACTCAGGATTGATTGAAGGCGTCAATTACGAACGGCAAGAGCACCGCGTCAACGATGGTGAGATTTCCAAACCCGACATCACAATCAAGATGCCTGGTGGTACTGAGATATTTGTTGACTCTAAATTTCCCTTCGATCGCTTCTGGGATGGAATTGGCGCTGACGATCCTGCGGAGCGAGCAACAATGATGGCCGCGCATGCAAAAGATCTACTTAGCCATATCAATGCGCTAGCAAAACGTGGCTATCAAAATGGCAGTAGCTCACCAGATTTTGTTGTGCTCTTTGCCCCCTTCGAATCGATTCTCAACGAAGCGCTCGATGCCGACCCGCTCCTCCTGCAGAAATCTTTTGCAAAGAGCGTCGTTATCGCTACACCCACAACGATGCTCGCCCTACTTCGCACCATTGCGTATGGGTACAAGCGCCATGATCTCGCGCGTAACGCGGATGAAATCCGCGAACTCGCAGGTGAGCTTCTCAAACGAGTAGGAAAAGTTCATGAACGAATTGAAAACTTAGGTGAACGAATTAAAGGAGCAGAGCGCGCATTTAATGAACTCGTTGCATCGGCGGAGAATCATCTCCTCGTTCCCGCACGGAAGATGGGAAAGCTCGGTGCACCAACGGGTAAAGAGCTATCACCTCCCGCCCCAATTGAGAGCGAGGTTCGCGCTATCCGCGCGACCAGCGGAGCTGGAGAAATAGGCTCAGATGGCTCAAGCGTGGATGAATTAGACTTCACGGAGCAGAACGAGCGATGAGAAATAATGTGAGCGGGGTGAGCAATACGCGATGAGTACTGGCGATAAAACCAACGCTATTGAGATCAATGGCCGACCAATCATCCAAGGTCGGGGCCTGACCTCCCCTGGCATCGTGGTGCTCTACGTTCTGGGGTTACTTTTCGTTCAAACTCTTGAGAATTTCATCTCAGGCCAACCTGGTCGGATTACTGGAATTGTGCTACTCGCGCTCTTCTTTGCCGCAATCAAATTAGGTAGAAGGGGCACCCTCTTCACTGCTGTTGTGACGCCACCGCTTGCGTTAAGCGC
>CAZZFG010000063.1:2705-5323 GCA_964653345.1 uncultured Bifidobacterium sp.
ATCAAAAGAATCTGATAATCCTCCGCCGCAAATCGCCGCGCCTCTTGGTGAACCTTCGTCACAAGCGGGCACGTGGCATCGATGGTCTTGAGATTTCGCTCTTTGGCACTTTCGTGGACGGCAGGTGAAACACCGTGGGCAGAGAAGATCACCGTTGCGCCCTCTGGTACTTCATCGGTTTCGTCGACGAAGATCGCCCCGCGCTTCTCTAAAGTTTCAACTACATGTTTGTTATGGACAATCTGCTTCCGGACATAGACCGGGGCGCCATAAAGATCCAGAGCTTTCTGAACGGTAACCACGGCTCGATCGACTCCTGCGCAATAGCCACGCGGGGCTGCAAGGAGTACGCGCTTATTGGGAACAGTGGGAACGGTCGACACAGCCCTAGCCTAATCTCTTCCGAGCCATCTCGCGCTTGGGAGAAGGGCATGCGATTACGCTTACATCATGATCGACAGTAGCTCCGAGGAACCGCTTCCGGTTCGAGTCGTCTCGGAATCTATCGGTGAATATGTCGGCAGATTAGGGCCCGTCTGGGTAGAGGGCGAAGTCGCAGAAATCACACGGCGCCCTGGTTCGCAGATGGCATTCCTCCGTTTGAAAGATACCAGCGTTGATATGTCGCTCCAGGTGACGTGTCATAAATCAATTCTCGAAGCAATTGATCCGCTCCCGGAGAATGCTCGGATCGTCGCATATGCAAAAGTAAATTGGTATGCAGTACGCGGCACGCTTTCATTAATGGCTCGCGAGATCAGACAAGTTGGCCTCGGCGAACTTTTAGCCAGATTAGAGCAACTGAAGAACTTGCTTGCGGCGGAGGGATTATTTGCCACAGATCGAAAACGCGACTTGCCATTTTTGCCGCGAAAAATTGGTTTGATTTGTGGTCGAGCCAGCGCTGCCGAAAAAGATGTAGTTGAGAATGTTGAACGTCGCTGGCCAGGAATGCGCTTTGAGATTCGTGAAGTTGCTGTACAGGGCAACACAGCTGTCGTTGAAGTCTCTCGTGCGCTTATCGAACTCGAGGCGATCGACGATGTAGATGTCATCATTGTGACTCGTGGTGGCGGTTCTTTTGAAGATCTCCTCCCCTTCTCAGATGAATCACTTATTCGGTTAGTTGCATCACTAACGACTCCAGTCGTCAGCGCAATCGGACATGAACAAGATGCACCACTACTTGATCTTGTTGCAGATTTGCGCGCATCAACGCCGACCGATGCCGCCAAACGAGTAGTACCAAGCCTCATTGAAGAGCAAGAGCACATTGCGCAATTAACGAATCGTCTTGAGAAGCGAATGCGCTCGATGATTGAACTTGAGATTTCTAAAGTATCGTCGCTCATCTCCAGGCCGGTCATGAGAGATCCCTTAACGATAGTTGCCGCGAAAATTGATGAGATTAAAGTCCTTAGAAGTGATGGGAAGAAGGCTCTCACAGCCCTGCTGCGGGAAGAGAAAATCGAAGTACGTGAGATCAAAGCCCGAATAGCAGCGCTCTCGCCGCTCTCCACCTTAAAACGGGGATATGCAGTGGTACAAAAGCGAGGCAAAGTTCTCCTTGACGCAAAAGACGTGTCAATAGCAGATGAACTACATGTGGTGCTTGCTAAAGGTGAATTAACGGTTGCGGTGGCAAGCCAGAAAAGAGCGACTAGCAATAAAGCGAGTAAAACGAGTTCGATCAGTAAAACGAAGGAGTAGCAATGGCCGAGAAGAAGAAGCCAACGTATGAACAAGCTCGAGATGAGCTTGCGAAGATTGTCGCCAAGCTCGAAGCTGGCGGCGCCTCCCTCGAGGATTCGATTGCGCTCTGGGAGCGTGGCGAAGAGCTCGCAAAAATCTGCAACCAATGGCTTGATTCGGCAAAAGAGCGGCTGGATAAAGGAACTAAATGAGATGTGCGCCATAAGCGCAACTAATTAGAGGAGCGTATCCTTTTCTATTATGACCCCCATGAATCCAGAATTCGCCTACGAAGACCTCCTTCCACTCGGGCACGATGAAACTGAATATCGCTTCATCACGAGCGAGGGTGTAACTAAGAGCGAAGCTGCGGGTCGCACATTCATAACTGTCACTCAAGATGCACTTCGGAAACTCTCCGAAGAGGCAGTGCATGACATCCAACATTACCTACGCACTTCACACTTACAGCAGTTACGTAACATCATCGATGATCCAGATGCCTCACCGAATGATCGTTTTGTTGCTCTTGATTTACTAAAGAATGCGAATATCGCAGCAGGTGGAATTCTGCCAATGTGCCAAGACACTGGAACTATGTTGGTGATGGGTAAGCGCGGCCAGCATGTGCTAACTGAAGGTCGCGATGAAGCTGGGATTGCGCATGGCATTTACGATGCATACACCAGATTAAATCTGCGCTATAGCCAAATGGCGCCCATAACTATGTGGGAAGAGAAGAACACGGGGACTAATCTCCCTGCACAAATCGAAATTGCAGTAGACACAAAACATCATGATCAATATCAGCTGCTCTACATCGCTAAGGGTGGCGGCAGCGCTAACAAGAGCTTTCTCTATCAAGAGACTCGAGCAATCCTTAACCCACAATCTTTATTGAAGTGGCTCGAAGAGAAGTTGGTCTC
>CAZZFG010000064.1:0-5294 GCA_964653345.1 uncultured Bifidobacterium sp.
AATGAGCGCGACCACACATCCAGAGTTAGAGGGAATCGGCAAATACCAGTACGGCTGGTCGGATGCCAATGACGTCGGAGCGAATTCACGTCGCGGCCTCAATGAAGATGTCGTACGCGATATCTCGTCAAAGAAGAGTGAACCAGAGTGGATGCTCAATTTACGCCTTAAGGGTCTCTCGCTATTTGGCAAGAAGCCAATGCCAGAGTGGGGCTCTGATCTCTCAGGTATCAAATTTGATGACATCAAATATTTTGTTCGTTCAACCGAGAAGCAAGCGACATCATGGGAAGAACTTCCTGATGATATTAAGAATACGTATGACCGACTCGGAATACCTGAGGCCGAGAAGAACCGTCTAATTGCTGGCGTTGCCGCGCAATACGAATCAGAAGTTGTTTACCACTCGATTCGCGAGGACCTCGAAGCCCAAGGCGTTCTCTTCTTGGATACCGACACTGCACTTCGTGAACATGAGGATGTCTTCAAGGAATACTTCGGCACTGTTATCCCAGTCGGCGATAACAAGTTCGCAGCGCTTAATACTGCCGTTTGGTCTGGTGGATCCTTCGTCTATGTTCCAAAGGGCGTGCACGTAGAGATTCCTCTCCAAGCTTATTTCCGGATTAATACTGAAAATATGGGTCAATTCGAGCGCACATTGATCATCGCTGACGAAGATTCCTATGTCCACTACGTCGAAGGATGTACTGCGCCTATCTATTCCTCAGATTCACTCCACTCTGCAGTAGTCGAAATCATCGTCAAGAAGAATGCACGTGTGCGTTATACGACAATCCAAAATTGGTCGAACAATGTTTATAACCTCGTAACCAAGCGGGCAGTCTGCCAAGAGGGCGCAACTATGGAGTGGATCGATGGCAATATCGGCTCCAAGGTCACGATGAAATACCCAGCAGTCTTTCTCATGGGCGCTCACTCAAAGGGCGAAACTCTCTCCATTGCATTTGCAGGTGAGGGTCAACACCAAGATGCTGGCGCGAAGATGGTGCACGCAGCTCCGTACACTTCATCGACAATTATCAGCAAGTCAGTCGCGCGCGGAGGGGGTCGTACCTCGTATCGCGGCCTCGTGAAGGTCGAGGAAGGCGCACACCACTCGAAGAGCACTGTGAAATGCGATGCACTTCTCGTTGACACTATCTCGCGATCGGATACCTATCCCTATGTTGACGTCCGAGAAGATGATGTTCAAATGGGGCATGAGGCCACTGTTTCAAAAATCAGTGATGATCAACTCTTTTATCTCATGTCGCGTGGACTATCCGAAGATGAAGCGATGGCGATGATTGTGCGTGGCTTTGTCGAGCCAATCGCTCGTGAATTGCCAATGGAATATGCGCTTGAGCTCAACCGACTCATTGAGTTACAAATGGAAGGAGCGGTCGGTTAATGGCCAGTGCACAAATCTCAACGCTAGCCACCCCGACACTTCCCACTGGTCGCGAAGAGGCTTGGCGTTTTACGCCATTTCCTCGGATCATTGGTCTACTTGATGGGAGCATTGAGGCGGGCAAGAGTGTGGTTGCCAACCTCTCGGCTCCTGAAGGTGTGCGGATTTCAACAACTACAGGGGGAGCGCCTCTCGTAGCTCCCGAAGATTTTGCTGCAGCAACAGCAATCTCTAAAGCGAGCGAAGTGCTAACCATTGAGATTCCCGCCGATATGGAAACGAGTACGCCAATCCTCATAGATCGAGTGGGAGCGTCACTGACGAACGCAAACTTTGAAAGAGTTTTAGTCAAGGCAGGGCGTCATTGCAAGGCGACAGTAATCGTGCATAACTCTGGTTCGGCGATGCTCTCTGAGGATGTTGAAATCGATTTAGCTGATGGCGCACAGTTGACCTTTATCTCTCTCCAAGAGTGGGAGAACGATGCCACGCATCTTGGTCGTCACCAAGCGGTAATAGGCAAAGATGCGAAGCTCACGCTCATCGAAGTAACGCTTGGTGGTGCAACTGTTCGACTTCTTCCGCGCATTAATTTCCTCGCAACTGGTGGTGAAGTAGATGCCTACGGTCTCTATTTCGCAACTAGTGGACAACATCTCGAGCACCGCGTTCATGTTGAGCACGACAAGCCACATTGCCGTTCACGGGTGACCTACAAAGGGGCGCTACTCGGAGAATCAGCTCGAACTGTCTGGTTCGGCGATGTTGCAATCCGCCCAAGCGCAGTGGGAACTGATACATACGAACTTAACAGAAATCTTTTGCTCTCTGATGGCGCACGCGCAGACTCGGTTCCCAATCTCGAGATTGAAACCGGCGAGATTGTCGGAGCAGGACATGCCAGCGCCACCGGTCGTTTTGATGATGATCAATTGTTCTACCTTATGTCGCGCGGAATTCCTTCTACTGAAGCTCGACGATTGGTGTTGCGAGGTTTCTTTGCAGAACTTCTTCGCAATATCAAGATAGAGACGATTGAAGAGCGGTTGATGGCCCGAATTGATCGCGAACTTTCACAGGTGAATGCATGACGACATTTGCAAAGAGCGAGCTAACTCCAGGCGCTCCAAAATTAGTCATGGTCGATGGCGTTCCGGTCTGCGTCGCACTTTTCGAAGATCAGGTTTACGCAATCGGTGATACCTGTACTCATTCGGATGCATCACTAAGTGAGGGCGAGATGAATGGTCCGCTCATCGAATGCTGGCTACATGGTGCGGAGTTCGACATTCGCACCGGTGCAGTAGCCACTCCACCAGCCACAGCTGCGGCAACAAAGTTTCAGGTAACCATCGATGGTGACAACGTCACCATTTCCAAGAGCTAGAGATAACAAGAGAGAGCGAGAATAAGGCGATGTCAGTATTAGAGATCAAGAATCTCCAAGTTTCCGTAGATACCGAGAGCGGTGCACGCGAAATCCTCAAAGGCGTTGACCTCACTATCAAGAGCGGTGAGACGCATGCCATCATGGGTCCAAATGGTTCCGGTAAATCTACGCTCGCATACTCCATAGCCGGTCATCCGAAGTATTCGATTACCGGTGGCAGCGTGACCCTTGATGGCGTCGATGTTCTCGAAATGAGCGTCGATGAGCGAGCTCGCGCTGGACTATTTCTTGCGATGCAATATCCAGTAGAGGTACCAGGAGTTTCAGTCTCAAACTTCCTACGCACTGCGGCAACTGCGATCCGTGGCGAAGCGCCAAAAGTGCGAACATGGGTGGGCGAAGTGAAAGATGCGATGAGCGCTCTTGGTATGGATCCCGCCTTTTCAGAACGAAATGTTAATGAAGGGTTCTCTGGTGGAGAAAAGAAGCGCCACGAGATTTTGCAGATGGAGCTCCTCAAGCCCAAGATCGCGATCTTGGATGAGACCGACTCTGGCCTAGATGTTGATGCGCTTCGTATTGTTTCTGAGGGCGTCAATCGAATTAAATCGAAGAGCGATGTCGGCGTGATGCTCATTACGCACTACACGCGAATTCTTCGCTACATCAAACCGGACTTCGTCCATGTCTTCGCTGGTGGACGAATCGTAGAACAAGGTGGGGCTGAACTTGCCGATCGCCTTGAATCGCAAGGTTATGCGGAGTACACACGTAACTAATGCCTGCCTTTGATGTAACTGCGCTGCGAGAGGATTTCCCTATCCTTTCTCGGGTAGTTCGCAATGGTAAAAAATTGGTTTATCTTGATAGTGGTGCAACCTCACAGAAACCTCGGGCTGTTGTAGACGCGGAACGTGAATTCTACTTTCATCATAATGCTGCTGTGCATCGTGGAGCGCATTTGCTTGCCGAGGAAGCTACGGATGCGTTTGAGGGCGCTCGTGCCAAGCTTGCACACTTTCTCAATGCTGATAGCGACGAGATTATCTTTACCAAAAGTGCTACCGAATCGATAAATATCGTTGCATATGGGTTTCTCAATTCGAGCATAGGTGCAGTCGATAAGAGTTCACCGTTTTATGTCGACAGCTCCAAGAACATAGTCGTTTCCGAGTTGGAGCATCATGCAAACCTCCTGCCGTGGCAACATCTTGCCGAGAAAACTGGCGCGCAACTCCGCTGGTTCTCGGTAGATACAACAGGTCGTTTAGATCTAAGTAACCTCACTGAGTTAATTGATGAAAATACAGCAATAGTTGCACTGACTCATCAATCAAATGTCACGGGGGCAATCACGGATCTCCAACCAATCACTGAACGAGTTCGAGCGGTTGGTTCTTTGATGTTGTTAGATGCCTGCCAATCAGCTCCACACATGAAAGTTGATATTCGTGCATTAGATATCGATTTCCTCGCCTTCTCTGGACATAAGGCGCTAGGTCCGACGGGAGTCGGAATTCTCTGGGGCGCGAAGCCATTGCTCAATCAGATGCCGCCGATGCTTACGGGTGGATCAATGATTGAGAGCGCCACAATCAATTCGGCGCGCTATGCCGCGCCACCTAAACGATTTGAAGCGGGCGTGCCGAATATGGCGCAAGCTGTTGGTTTGGGAGCGGCAATCGATTATCTCCAGAATATTGGGATGGATCAGGTTTTTGCACACGAACACGAATTAACTCAGCGAGCTATCGCGGGACTTTCCGAGATTTCAGGTCTTTCCATCGTGGGGCCGACAGACATGAAGTTGCGCGGTGGCGCGATTTCTTTCACTGTAGAGGGAATCCATCCACATGACCTTGGTCAAGTTCTTGATGATCAAGGAATCGCAGTTCGGACTGGACATCACTGCGCATGGCCATTAATGCAAGCGCTGCAGGTTCAGGCAACCACCCGTGCCAGTCTCTATCTCTACAACACAGCCGACGAGGTAGATCAATTAATCTCTGCGGTCATCGATGCTAAGAAATTCTTTAAGGTTTAGGTGGCACAAGAATGAGTTTAGAGTCCTTGTACCAAGAGATTATTCTCGATCACTATAAGAATCCGCACCACAAATCTTTGCACGCTCCATATGACGTGGAAGTTCACCATAACAATCCAAGCTGTGGTGACGAGGTGACGCTCAGACTCTCGGTGCGAGATGGGCTCATCGAAGCAATCTCATGGACTGGAGTTGGCTGTTCCATCTCACAGGCGAGCACATCCATCATGTGCGACTTGGTGATTGGTAAACAAAGTGCTGCGGCGCTGGAATTGGAGCGCCTCTTTCTTGAGCTAATGCAGAGTAAGGGGAATTTTTCGGGAGAGACCGAGGTTCTAGAGGATGCGGTTGCCCTCACGGGGGTTGCTAAGTATCCAGCTCGAGTAAAGTGTGCCCTCTTAGGGTGGATGGCTTTTCGCGATGCAGCGCTGCGCGATTTGGGCGAA
>CAZZFG010000065.1:0-5257 GCA_964653345.1 uncultured Bifidobacterium sp.
GGCCGGCAGTTCTCGCGCTTCAGAGAGGATCAACATGGGCTCATCCTATTCTATTCCTGTGCTGCCTAGCAGTTTAACGAATGCTGCTTCATCTAGCACCGTGACACCAAGCTCTATCGCCTTGTCGTACTTGGAGCCTGGGCTATCTCCAACGACTACGTAGCTGGTCTTCTTCGAAACAGAGCTCGCGGATTTACCACCTCGACTGGTGATCGCCTCGTCTGCTGCTTCACGTGTAAATCCAGAGAGCGTTCCCGTAAGAACAAAGGTAAGTCCTGCAAAGCGCTGGTCAGCATGCGCCGCCTTCTGCTCTTCGACCATCATCACACCAGCGCGCTTCCATTGCGCAACAATCTGAGCATGCCATGGAATCTCAAACCACTCCACAATCGCGTTGGCAATCGTTGGTCCTACCCCATCAACGGCAGATAACTCCTCCACATCTGCAGCTGCGATTGCAGGAATGCTTCCGAAAGCGCGTACCAATGCTTGCGCTGCAGTCGGTCCAACATGGCGAATGGATAATGAGACCAAAACTCGCCACAAAGGTCGGGTCTTCGCTCGCTCAAGTGCATCGATGAAACGAGTGGCAATGGCGCTTGCACTGCCATCTTTCTTTTTAAAGAAATCAGATTTCATCAAATCATTCAACGTTATATTGAAGAGATCACCTTCGTCTTTAACAATCTCATCTTCAAGGAGTGCCTGGGCTGCCTCGATACCAAGTACATCTATATCGAGCGCTGAGCGTGAACCAATGTAATAAAGGCGCTCTCGCAATTGTGCTGGACAGCTCTGCGCATTAGGACACCTAATATCTACATCGCCTTCACTTATGGCTCGGAGCGTCGTGCCGCAATCGGGACACTTCTTGGGCATGACAAAGGCTCGCTCAGCTCCGGTTCGTTTTGATTTAACAGGGCCAAGTACCTCTGGGATCACGTCACCAGCTTTTCGAATCACCACATAATCGCCGATCAGAATTCCTTTGCGTTCGACCTCTTCTTGATTATGTAAGGTGGCATTGGTAATCGTGGAGCCGGCGACCTTGACCGGTTCCATGTGTGCAAAAGGAGTTACGCGGCCAGTTCGTCCAACGCTTACCTTTATATCAAGTAGGCGCGTTACCACTTCCTCCGATGGAAACTTAACGGCAATTGCCCACCGTGGTGCGCGTGAGGTGGCGCCAAGCTGTCGCTGCTTTGCAAACTCATTGACCTTAACAACGACCCCGTCAATCTCATGATCTAACTGGTGGCGCTCTGATTGATACTTATCTATATATGCAAGCACATCTTTTAAGTCGTTGAAAGTTGCAACCCGAGAGCTAACGGGCAAACCCCACTGTGCAAGCGCCTCATACACGTCAGATTGTGAAGCGAAATCGGCTCCTTCGATTGCACCCACACCATGGACAAGTAATCGTAACGGCCGACTTGCTGAGACTTTTGGGTCTTTTTGTCGTAGCGATCCCGCAGCGGCATTTCGCGGATTCGCAAAAGGAACTTTTCCGCTCTCTGCGATTGCAGAATTTAACTCATTGAACTCTGCAAGTGGAAAATACACTTCGCCACGAATCTCAATCACGCGCGGTGGAACCTTTGCTTGTAATTGGTGCGGCACTCCTTTGATGGTCTTCACGTTCAATGTGACATCTTCGCCAGTCTTACCATTCCCGCGAGTTAGCGCCTTTGTTAGCTTTCCTTCTTCGTAAAGCAGATTGATTGCAAGTCCATCGATTTTCAATTCACATAACCAGGTTGGCGCCTCGACATCTTTTAGTACTCGCTCGCTCCAGGCGTGGAACTCATTCGTATCGAAGACGTTATCTAGGCTCATCATCGCCTTGAGGTGATCGCTTTGAGCAAAGGTTGTCTCTATCCCACCGCCAACTTCGAGCGTTGGAGAGTGTGGATCTCGAAGCTCTGGATTAGCTTCTTCAAGTTCAACTAGTTCGCGCCATAACTTATCGAATTCAGAATCTGAGATGACTGGCTTATCTAAAACGTAGTAATAGAACTGATGCTCTCTAATTTGCTCACTTAACGCAGACATGCGCTGGCGAATCTGGCTCACTATTGCGTCCATTCAATGGTCACAGAACCAACAGCGCGCTCACCTTCATAAATCACAAGCGCCTGCCCAGGTGCCAAACCATAAAGCGGCGCATCCAAAGTTGCTGATAATTTCTTGCCATCCCAGCGGTAGGTGCACGGTAATGGTTTGCCATGTGCTCGAACTTGCGCCAACCCGCGGTGTTCGCCGAGAGTAGGGATCGGCCCGCACCATTTGACCTCGTTCACATCGCCACCAGAAATCTCAGTGATTGCCAACTCTTCGCGAGAGCCTACGACGACACGATTGTTGATTGGTTCGACTCGTAATACGTAGCGCGCCCGACCATCCTCTGCAGGAATCGTCAAACCCAGACCACGTCGCTGACCTACGGTGTATGTATAAGCGCCTTTATGACTGCCAAGGACTGCGCCTTCCTCGTCGACAATCTCACCGACTTCACTTCCTAATCGTTCGCGTAACCAACCCGCGTTATCCCCTGATGGGACGAAGCAGATGTCGTGGCTATCAGGTTTTTGCGCCAACGAGAAGCCTCGAGCTTCAGCCTCTTTACGCACATCACTTTTGACTGTGTCTCCCAATGGAAAGAGCGCACCAGATAGCTGCTCTTGAGTGAGTACAGCAAGGACATATGACTGATCTTTACCTTCGTCATCCGCGCGATAAAGCAGTGGGCCGTTCTCGCTCGGAAATAACTTCGCATAATGGCCCGTTGCAACCGCGTCGTACCCCATCGCTCGAGCGCGTTTGAGTACAGCTTCGAACTTGATCTTCTCGTTACAACGCAAGCATGGGTTTGGCGTCTTTCCAGAAGAGTATTCCGACAGGAAGTTTGAGACCACTCCTTCATGAAATTCCTCTGCCATATCCCAAATATAAAAAGGGATCCCAATGATGTCTGCCGCACGGCGAGCATCGTGCGAATCCTCAATCGTGCAACATCCACGCGCGCCGGAGCGATACTTTTGTGGGTTAGATGAAAGTGCTAAATGCACGCCAATGACTTCATGTCCAGCATCGACTACTCGCGCAGCCGCTACCGCAGAATCAACTCCGCCTGACATGGCCGCGATAACTTTCATCGGACGCCTGCCGCACGCGCTCTAGTAACTACCTCGTTGATTACCGAAATAGCCTTATCGATCTCTTGTTCGGTAGTTGTTGTTCCAATCGAGAAGCGAATTGATGATCGCGCAACTTTTGCTGACATTCCCATGGCAATCAAGACGTGGCTGGGCTGAGCAATCCCGGCGCTACATGCAGAACCAGTTGAACATTGCACCCCTTGCGCATCGAGCAGTAACAAGAGCGCATCGCCCTCTGCTCCTGCAAAGGTAAAGTGAGCGATACCGGGAAGTGTGCTCGCTCCGCCATTGACTCGAACATCTGCGACAGCAGAGGTCACCCCTTGGATTAACCGCTCACGCAGCGCCTTAATGCGATCTGCATTTGCTTGCAATCGTTGTTGCGATAATTCTGCTGCAGTGGCAAACGCAGCAATCGCTGGCGTGTGTAACGTGCCGCTGCGCACATCGCGTTCTTGACCTCCACCATGGAGTAGTGGGGTTAACTCAAGATCTTTTTTCGCCACCAATGCAGCCACTCCAAGCGGCCCACCAATTTTATGCCCACTTAACGTCAATGCATTTACACCAAGTTTGGCGAAATCTAATGGCACTTTTCCGAAACTTTGTACAGCATCAGAGTGAATGGGAATCTTGTACTCGCGAGATATCGCAGCAATCTCCTCGACCGGCTGGAGCGCGCCTACCTCATTGTTGGAATGCATTACCGTGACAAATGAGATCTCGTTTTGGTGCTCACTTAGCAATTGCGCAACGCTCTCCACTTTGGTTCTACCATTGCTATCAACATCTGCTAGATGAAGTGTGACGTTATGTTCGCGCTCTAACCATTCCAACGGATCAAGAATTGCATGATGTTCGATTGGTGAGGAAAGGATTGCGCGCTTGGTTGCTCCCGCATTCCAGAACAGTCCTTTGACGGCAAGGTTATTTGCTTCAGTTCCAGATGCGGTAAAGATGATTTCCTGCGGTTTAGCTCCCACTGCAGCAGCTAATTTCTCACGAGACTCTTCAACAACTCGTCGCGCACGTCGACCGGCGCCATGCAAGCTCGAAGCATTCCCCACATTCGCAGCTTCGCGGTACATGACTTCAAGGGCCTCCGGCAACATCGCTGTTGTCGCGGCGTTATCGAGATAGGCCACTTGAGAACTCACCCCTTAATTCTAGGGTGCATAGTGAAATCAGCCTTTTCGCGCCTTTATTCCCGCCGTGGCTTGTGGTGCGACCGCAAAGAGATCGCCCACGACGCCGAAATCAGCGATATCGAAGATTGGCGCTTCTGGGTCTTTATTCACGACAACTATGGTCTTGCTCGTTTGCATACCAGCGCGGTGTTGAATCGCACCCGAGATTCCGCACGCAACATAGAGCGCTGGACTAACTGTCTTTCCTGTTTGACCCACCTGATGTGAATGCGGGTACCACCCAGCATCAGTAGCAGCACGTGATGCGCCAACAGCTGCACCTAACGCATCTGCCAATTCTTCGATTGGTGCGAAATTTCCATCGGTGCCACGTCCACCAGAGACAATGATGTTCGCTTCGGAAAGTTCCGGACGTGCACCCCGTACTGCAGGTTCGCGCGAGGTTATCTTTGCTGTGATGGTTGCAGTAACTGCCACCTTCTCAATTGTTGCGCTACTTGGCGCTTCAACGGGTTCAATGGCATTCGGGCGAATAGTGATGACCGGAATTCCTCGCGAGACGTGCGCGTGCACAAGCGTTGAGCCACCAAAGACTGATTGCGTACTCACTAGTTCAGGCGTTACAGCAATCGCATCGGTAATGATCCCGGATTCAAGGCGCACTGCTAATCGACCAGCAATCTCTTTCCCGCGTGCGGTGGATGGCAAAAGAATCGCACTCGCACCTTTTGATTGAGCACGTTCAGCGAGGGCAACAGCAATCGCAGAACTTGGGTGATTATTGATCTCCCCTGACTCCAAGAGCGTGATTGAGCTCGCGCCAAATTTATTGAGTACGGGAGCAGCAGTATCAAGGTCACTGGAAGTACCTGCAATTACTGCATGAGCTTGGCCAATGGAACGCGCGAGAGTCAATAACTCTGAAGCAGTCTTCGCAACCGCGCCATT
>CAZZFG010000066.1:0-5219 GCA_964653345.1 uncultured Bifidobacterium sp.
TACGATCAACTGGAATGCCATGGGATCTTCGGAAGACTCAGCCTTACTGTGGTTACGAGAATTTCGAGTTCGATGTAGTTACTGCAGATACAGCAGATGCTTATGGTCGCTTCATGATTCGCGTGTATGAAATGGAACAGAGCCTTCGTATCATCGAGCAAGTACTCGATCGTCTTGAGCCCGGGCCAGTAATGGTTGGCGATAAGAAGATCGCGTGGCCTTCGCAGCTCTCACTTGGTGGCGATGGATTGGGTAATTCGCTCGAGCATATTCGCGAAATCATGGGGACTTCTATGGAAGCGCTGATTCATCACTTCAAGTTGGTCACCGAAGGTTTCCGTGTTCCAGCAGGTCAGGTTTATGCGGCAGTTGAATCACCACGAGGTGAACTGGGTGCACACATCATCTCTGATGGTGGAACACGTCCATACCGAGTTCACTTCCGGGAGCCATCATTTAATAACCTGCAATCAACTGCAGCCATGTGCGAAGGCAGCCTCGTCGCAGATGTCATTGCTGCTGTCGCTTCTATTGATCCAGTCATGGGAGGTGTTGATCGCTAATGTCGCGCACACCTACTCCAAATCAATTCGACGAGAACTTCCTCTCTCGGCTCGATGCGATTATTGCGCGCTACCCACGTTCGCGTTCTGCAATCATGCCGATGTTGCACTTAGTACAAGCTCGTGACGGATATGTCACGCCAGAAGGCATCGACGTAATTGCGCAAAAGCTCGACCTCACCACTGCAGAAGTTCATGCCGTTGCCTCGTTTTACACGCAATATCGAAAGACGCCAGCGGGTGAGTACCACGTTGGGGTTTGCACGAATACGTTATGCGCGATTATGGGCGGCGATGAGATATTTGCAGGGCTGAAAAATCATCTAGGTATCGAAAATAACGAGCGCACTGCAGATGGCAAAATTTCGTTAGAACATATCGAATGCAATGCAGCATGTGATTACGCACCAGTTGTCATGGTCAACTGGGAGTTTTTCGATAATCAAACGGTTTCCAGCGCGAAGACGCTTGTCGATGAATTGCGCGCAGGTAAGAAGCCAGCGCCAACGCGTGGCCCTAATTCTGTGCCAACTTTCAAAGAAGCATCTGAGGTTCTTGCTGGATTCAATGACGGCCGAGCGAGTGAGGGCGTGCAAGCAGGAGAGCCAACGCTGCTAGGTCTCAAAATCGCCAAGGGGGAGCAGAAATAGATGAGTAAGTTGACGCCTGTTCTCTCTGCACATTGGGATGAGAAAGATTCCCACACCATAGCTGGATATCAACGCCATGGTGGATACAACTCTGTGAAAAAAGCGCTTGCTATGGATCCGGATGCAGTAATTCAAACCGTTAAAGATTCTGGTCTACGCGGTCGCGGTGGCGCAGGATTTCCAACTGGTAATAAGTGGGGTTTTATCCCACAAGGTGATAACAAAGATCACTACTTAGTAGTCAATGCTGATGAATCTGAACCGGGAACGTGCAAAGACACACCTCTACTTCTCGCTAATCCGCATGTACTTGTCGAAGGCGTCATCATCGCCTCCTACGCGATTCGCGCTAAGCATGCATTTATCTATATTCGCGGCGAAGTTACACATGTGACGCGACGTTTGTTGCAAGCGATTGAAGATGCCTACAAGGCTGGTTTCCTTGGAAAGAACATCTTAGGTACAGGTTTCGATCTTGAATTGACGCTCCACATCGGTGCGGGTGCATACATCTGCGGTGAAGAGACAGCGCTCCTTGATTCGCTCGAAGGCTTCCGCGGTCAACCACGCCTTCGTCCACCATTCCCTGCAATTGCTGGTCTTTACGCCAGACCAACAGTGGTCAATAACGTGGAATCCATTGCCTCCGTTCCAGCGATTATTGAAAAAGGTGCAGAGTGGTTTGCATCCCTTGGCACAGAAAAGAGCAAGGGCTTCACGCTCTATTCGCTTTCAGGGCATGTAAATAACCCAGGACAATTCGAAGCGCCGCTCGGCATCACACTTCGTGAGTTGCTTGAGTTGGCAGGCGGAATTCGAACTGGGCACTCATTGAAATTCTGGACACCAGGTGGATCTTCTACGCCGATCTTCACCGATGCACATCTGGATACGCCATTAGATTATGAATCGGTAAGTGCAGCAGGTTCGATGCTTGGCACTAAAGCGCTACAAATCTTCGATGAGACTACTTGCGTCCTCCGTGCGGTACTTCGCTGGACCGAGTTCTACAAACATGAATCCTGCGGCAAGTGCACGCCATGCCGTGAAGGAACCTGGTGGCTGGTGCAGATTCTTCGCGACCTCGAGAATGGCAAAGGTAGTGAAGCTGATTTGGCAAAGTTGCTTGACCTTTGTGACAACCTTTTGGGTCGTTCCTTCTGTGCGCTAGGTGATGGAGCAGCAAGTCCGATTATGTCGTCCATCAAGTATTTCCGAGATGAGTATCTTGCCCATCTCACTCATGGTGGTTGTCCATTCGATCCAGTGGCATCAACGCTCTTCGCTTCCAGCAAGGTAGGTGCGTAACTCGATGACCGCCGTACAACCACAAACTGATCAAATTACTCTGACAATCGATGGCTTTGAGGTAACCGTTCCAAAAGGCACGCTTGTTATTCGCGCCGCCGAGCAATTGGGAATCCAGGTCCCACGCTTCTGCGACCACCCGCTGCTTTCACCAGTTGGCGCATGTCGTCAATGCTTGGTCTATATCGAAATTAACGGTCGCGCATTTCCAAAACCGCAAGCGTCGTGCACCATCCCAGTTGAAAATGGCATGGTTGTAAAAACGCAGCTCACCTCTGAAGTCGCAAATAAAGCGCAAGAGGGAGTGATGGAATTCCTCTTGGTTAATCATCCACTTGATTGCCCTGTTTGTGACAAGGGCGGCGAATGTCCACTACAGAACCAGGCGATGAGCAATGGTCGAAGTGAGAGTCGCTTCGAAGGAAAGAAGCGAACATTCGAGAAGCCGATTCATATCTCTTCACAGGTTTTGCTCGATCGCGAACGATGCATCCTTTGCGCGCGCTGCACCCGATTCTCCAAAGAGATTGCTGGTGATCCATTCATCGATATGGGCGAGCGTGGCGCGTTGCAGCAAGTCTCTATCTACGAGAAGGATCCGTTTGATTCATATTTCTCCGGTAATACCGTTCAAATTTGTCCAGTCGGAGCGCTCACCGGAGCGGCCTATCGATTCCGATCCCGACCATTTGATCTTGTCTCAACGCCAACAGTCTGCGAGCACTGCGCATCAGGATGTTCGATGCGAACAGATGTCCGTCGAAATAAGACGCTCCGTCGACTTGCTGGAAATGACCCAGAGGTAAATGAAGAGTGGAATTGCGATAAAGGTCGTTGGGCATTCCAATACACGATGGCTAAAGATCGAATTGCTGCACCCTTAATCCGTGAGAACGGAGTCTTGCGCGAGGCAACATGGCCCGAAGCGCTAGCAGCTGCCGCTGCAGGGCTAAAGGGCAAGAAAGCCGGCGTACTTGTTGGTGGTCGTGTAACTGTTGAAGATGCATACGCATACGCGAAATTTGCACGAGTTGCGCTAGGAACTAACGACATTGATTTCCGCGCGCGCCCACATAGCGAAGAGGAGCGCAATTTCCTTGCTAGCCATGTTGTTGGTTCCGCGGTCCGTTACAGCGATATTGATCAAGCAGATCACGTAGTTCTGGTCGGTATTGAGCCAGAAGAGGAATCACCAATTGTTTTCCTAAGAATTCGCAAGCAAGTTCGCCAACGCGCATTAGCTGTTACAGTGATTGCACCTTGGCAGACTCGTGGCTTCAAGAAGCTACAAGCGAAATATGTAGGCGTGGTTCCAGGTACAGAAGCACATGCAATTTCGCAGCTAGCTCTTACTAGCGAATCTGTAATCGTCGTCGGTGAGCGTCTCTGTGAGTCAGTTGGCGCGCTATCTGCTGTTGCGCAGCTTGCTGCTAAGAGTGGTGCGAAGATCGCATGGGTACCTCGTCGCGCTGGAGAGCGTGGCGCACTTGAAGCTGGTGCGATTGGAAATCTTCTCCCCGGTGGTCGTCCAATTTCAGATGCAGCAGCACGCGTAGATGTTGCAGCCGCTTGGTCGGTTGAATCGTTGCCAAACACAATTGGCCTTGATGGCGCGGGAATTCTCGCCAGTGCAGCGAATGGTGCAATCGAAGCGCTCGTAGTGGGCGGTGTAGATCCTTTTGATATGCACACTCCTGAAATTGCTGGGCTGGACAAGGCGTTTGTGCTTTCACTAGAGATGCGACCAAGTGCAATTACTGAACGCGCAGATGTGGTCCTTCCGATTGCAACTGTCGTCGAAAAATCTGGCTCTTTCATGTCATGGGAAGGTCGAGTCCGCGCCTTTGAACAGTCGGTGCCAGAGACTCCACATCACAGCGACCTTTATGTACTCGCGCTCGTAGCTGAGGCTTTGGGTACGCCGCTCGGTTTTAGTTCCGTGAAAGGCGCAGCTAAGGAATTCGGCACGTTAGCGAAATGGGATGGTGCGCGCGAAGGCTTTACTGCGACCTCAACTTCTGCACCAGCGAGTTCAACTGTACTTGCAACGTGGCGACAACTTCTTGATAACGGAACGCTGCAGATTAATGAACCAAATCTTGCAGGTACCGCTCGGACAGCAGTTGCTCGAATTGGAGCAGCTCTCGCGACATCACTTGGCGTTGCGAATGGCGATCTCATCACTATTTCTTCTGATCGAGGCGCGCTTTCGCTCAATGTCGAAATCAGCGATGTCGTTGAGAATGTCGTCTGGTTACCCCGAAATGGCGTCGGTTCGCAATCACTTCGCATGCTTGGCGCCCTCAACGGTGCAGCAGTAAACGTACGTAAGGGGCTTTAGAGAGATGACGAATATGAGAGAAGCAATTCTGGATGATCCAGGTTGGCTCATTGCCATCAAAGGCCTTTTGGTATTCGTGTTCTGTGTCGTTTGTACGTTGCTGGCGATCTGGTTCGAGCGTCGAATTGTTGCTCGGATGCAGCTACGCCTTGGCCCAAATCGAGTCGGTAAGTTCGGGTTATTGCAAAGCCTCGCTGATGGCGTGAAATTAGCGCTCAAGGAAGATCTGATTCCTGCTGCTGCAGATAAATTGGTTTTTATCATCGCACCAATCATCAGTGCGACCACCTGCTTTATGGCGTTCGCAGTAATACCGATGAGCGGTCCAGTAAAAATGTTTGGCCAAGAGACCGCATT
>CAZZFG010000067.1:0-5168 GCA_964653345.1 uncultured Bifidobacterium sp.
TACTGTGCACGTGCCCAGTATTGAGGGTTTTAGGCTGCGTCCTCGATATTGACCGCATCTGGCGCGCTCGTGTTGTCGAGCGCAACGACGGCAAGGGTTGGGCGAGCAGCGTTCGCTTGATGTGCATGCATGGAACGGGAAACCTCAACTAGAAGTTGAGAGATGGGGAGGGTGAGCGCGGCACAGATAGCTGCTAACAATTCAGAGGAGGCCTCTTTTTGCCCTCGCTCAATCTCACTTAAGTAGCCAAGGGAGACTGCTGCCTCGCGAGAGAGTTGTCGAAGTGTTTGACCTTGTGCGACGCGAACGCGACGAAGAGCCGCGCCAATATGGCTTCGTAATAAGCCTTCGCTAAGGGTCGCCTGATTACTAAGGGGAGTATTCGCGGGGCTGTTCACCTGCTTCACCCTCTAAGGATACGGGTAAATGACTCAAATGCGCGGGCAATCGTGCTCACGCGAACCTCTTGGCGATTCCCGGAAAGATGGAGTTGTTCCGCAAATGGCGCACCGCCACGCCTCACGATGGCGATCCAGACCGTGCCTGCCGCCACCCCCTCGCTACTGCCAGGTCCAGCCACACCAGTGGTCGCAATCGCCCAATCGCTACCCAGCGCACGTATCGCACCTGTTGCCATCGCCACCGAGACCTCTTTACTCACAACGCCATGAGCACTGATGAGCGCATCTTCCACGCCAAGGAGCGCGCTTTTAATCGATGAGCGATAGGCGATAACGCCGCCAAGAAAAACATCTGAAGAGCCCGGTACTTCAGTGAGCGCGCCGCTCAAAAGTCCGCCAGTTATTGATTCTGCAGTCGCCAGTGTTTGGTTCGAACTGCGCAAGGTATTGAGAATTTCCTGTGCTTGGTCGAATAGCAGCGCGCTCATCGTGCAGTAGCGCTCTCTGACGCTTTAGGGGCGGTGAGCGCTTTGATGAAATATTCAGCGCCTGTAAAGAGTGTGATGGCGATAGCAAAGTACATGAAAATATCGCGCGCAGTATGGAGCTCAGAAATCAATGGCAGGACGTAGAAGCCAGTAGCAAATCCTTGTGTGAAAGTTTTCAATTTCCCGCCTCTACTTGCAGGAATGATTCGTCCACCAACTCTAACGACGAACAGACGTAATAACGTCACAGCCAATTCGCGACCAAGAATGACAACGGTAATCCACCAAGGAAGTTCGTTTAGTAGAGAGAGCCCCACCAGCGCCGAACCAATCAACAACTTATCTGCAACGGGATCAAGGAACTTTCCTAGCTCGGTAATTTGCTTGCGTGCTCGTGCAAGGCGTCCATCGAGAATGTCAGTCATGCCAACGAGGAAAAACCCCCACCAGGCGATGATGCGCCATTGGGAATCATCCCCTCCGTCATACATGAGGGCTGCAAAGCAAAACGGAATCAAGATAATCCGAGCCATCGTCAACGCATTAGGCAGATTTACCATAGCCAGCACAGCTACCTTCCCTCGACCGCGCTAGATGCACTAGTGGCGCGCTGTGCAATTAAATCGGCGCCCTCAGAATTAATGACTTGGGCGCGAATGTATGTACCAACTGCAAAGTCGTCAGGTGAATGATTGCCACCTACGAAGCGAGTGGTGCCATCAACCTCTGGGCCTTGGTGTGCAGCACGTCCCTCACGCTCACCGGTATCTTCGATAAGGACAAGGAGTTCCTCGCCAACGCGTTGCGCCGCTCGATCTGCGAGTAATTGATCGACTAGCGCTGCGGCCGTCTCAACTCGATCTTTGATTTCACGTCCGCTCAGTTGACCATCCAAACTCTGCGCTTCGGTTCCATCTTCATCGCTATAACCAAAGATTCCAATTGCATCAAGGCGAGCGTGGGCGAGGAAATCCAGAAGCGTTTGAAAATCCGATTCACTCTCGCCAGGAAATCCCACAATGAAATTAGAGCGAATACCTGCAGTTGAAGATTTGCCTCTGATGGAGTCGATTAGTTCGAGGAATTTATCTTTATCTCCAAAACGGCGCATCCGTCGAAGCGTATCGGCGCTTGCATGTTGGAAAGATAAATCAAAGTACGGTGCCACTTTATCGATGCCCGTGATTGCATCTATTAGCGTTGGTCGCATCTCGGCTGGCTGCAGGTAGGAAACGCGCACTCGCTCTACACCAGGGATCTCCACTAATTCAGGGAGTAGCTTCTCAAGCGCCTGCAGATCGCCAAGATCTTTTCCGTAGGAGGTGGTGTTTTCACTGACGAGAAATAGCTCTGAAACGCCTTCGTTGGCTAGCCAGAGAGCTTCGCCAAGAATCTCATCGGCCGGGCGCGAGACAAATGCGCCTCGAAAATATGGAATCGCACAGAATGAACATCGTCGATCGCAACCCGAAGCAATCTTTAGCGGAGCAACAGGTGCAGACTCCAAACGCTTTCGCAGCGTTCGCTCCCCCACTCCAGATTTATTTCGCACCTCTTGGCGTTGTGCCGGTGCAATCGGAAGCAGTGTTCGCCGATCCTTAGGATGATGTGCTTCGACGCTGCCACCGGCGAGGATTGTTTGCAATCGTGCCGAGATATTGTCGTACTCATCGAAGCCAAGAATCCCATCGGCTTCCGGAAGCGATTGTGCAAGCTCTTTGCCATATCGCTCAGCCATACAGCCAATCGCAACAACTTTCTGCACTTTGGCACCAGTACCACGCAAAGCATCAGCCTCGAGAAGTGCATCTATCGAATCTTTTTTCGCGCTCTCGACGAAGGTGCATGTGTTGATTACTGCAATGTCAGCTTCGGCAGAATCTTCGACTAATTCCCAGCCATCAGCAGCCAGACGTCCTGCGACCTCTTCAGAGTCGACCTCATTGCGCGCGCACCCTAAAGTGACCAGCGCAACTTTCCTCATACGATAAAAGTACTACTAACCCTCTGAATTCTCGGCATCTGGCGTGAACTCTAAGCGCACTACCTCACCAATATCACCAGAAATTCCCTTATCAACGCCATTTACATTGACGGCAACTGCTCCCGCATTACCAATAACAAGACGTAAGACTTGTGGATCAGTGAACTCTCGCACCTCACCCTTTTCAATCTGTCCAGTAAAAAGAGATGTGCCATCTGCTGCAGTAACCGAGATCCATGAATAGCTCTGCACGACGGTCAAGCGAACGGTGACGCCATCATCTACCGATGCGACGGCAGGCAACGAAGGCTCATTAGAGGGAGTTGACTGGCCATTAGCTGCACTGCTTGTCGACTCACTTGGTGATGCAATATTTGTGGCTTCGCCGTTATCGCCAGAAATTTGATTACTTATAAGTACGGCGCCAAGTAGCGCTGCTGCTGCGATGCCCGAAAGTGATTTCCATGTAAGAGATGAACGACGATCAAGATTTTGTGATGTCGCTTGCGCTAAGTCATCAAGGGCGGTCTGCGAAACACCAAAGCGTTGATCAAAAATTTCCACAAGATATGTACTATCGATTCGGTAGAGAGAAGCTAAAACCCGAATATGTCCACGAGCATAAACATCGCCACCGCAATGCGAGAAGTCATTTGATTCGATGGCAACGACCACACTCGCACGCAATTTAGTTTTAGCGGCTACCTCTTCTAATGTGAGGCCGGCGGCTTCGCGGGCGCTCTTGAGCTCTGAGCCAATGGACACCTAGGTCACCTCCCTGGGGGAATCAGGAATACAAGGGTAAATCTAGGGAGCGTTTAACGACAAGTCACCCGGCACCCGGCAGTTATCCGCGGAGCGAGAGCAGAACCCCAGGTAGCTCCTCCGCTGATATCAACACTTCGCGCGCTTTTGAGCCCTCACTCGGTCCTACGATTCCCCGACTTTCCATCAAATCCATCAGGCGCCCCGCTTTAGCAAAGCCAACCCGAAGCTTTCGCTGCAACATCGAGGTAGAGCCGAATTGGGTGGAGACCACCAACTCGACTGCCTGTAGCAGTAAATCGAGGTCATCGCCGATATCAGAATCGATATCACTTCGCTTATTAACAGGAGCGGTGACATCCTCACGATATTGCGCTTCTCGTTGATCTTTGACATGAGTGACAACCGCTTCGATTTCACGCTCGGAAATGTATGCGCCTTGCACGCGCATCGAGCGACTTGCCCCCATTGGAATGAAGAGCCCATCGCCTTGTCCAACTAGTTTTTCGGCGCCAGACGCATCAAGAATCACTCGACTATCTGCCAAGCTGCTCGTTGCGAAGGCAAGTCGCGATGGCACGTTAGCTTTAATAAGGCCAGTAACAATGTCGACGCTTGGGCGCTGCGTTGCTAGTACTAGATGTATTCCTGCGGCGCGAGCAAGTTGGGTGATTCGCACAATTGAATCTTCAACATCGCGCGGGGCAACCATCATCAAGTCGGCAAGCTCGTCAACAATTACCAAAAGATATGGATAAGGCTTGAGTCTGCGCTGACTACCCGGCAGCGGTTTCAGCTTCCCAGATTTTACGGCTTTGTTGAAATCGTCTATATGGCGGAAACCAAAATTCGAAAGATCGTCGTATCGGTTATCCATCTCTTTAACAACCCAGGCAAGAGCATCAGCTGCCTTTTTTGGATTAGTGATGATTGGAGAGATCAGATGCGGAATACCTTCGTACGCATTGAGCTCAACTCGCTTCGGATCGACCAGAATCATGCGCACTTCATCAGGAGTTGAACGCATCAAAATTGAGGTGACAAGGGAATTGATCATGCTCGATTTACCTGAGCCGGTTGCGCCTGCAACGAGAAGGTGTGGCATCTTTGCCAGATTGGCGCAGATGAAGTTTCCTTCGACATCCTTACCTAGACCAATCACCAGTGGATGCTGTTCATTCGCTGCTACTTGCGAGCGGAGTACATCGCCTAAGGCAACTACCTCTCGGTCGACGTTTGGGATCTCGATTCCGACTGCAGATTTCCCAGGAATGGGACTCAATATTCGGACATCACTACTTGCTACTGCGTAGGAAATATTTTTACTCAGAGCAGTAATCTTCTCTACCTTGACCGCATTTCCAAGCTCTACTTCATAGCGAGTGACCGTCGGACCGCGCATGACTCCGGTGACCTCAGCATCAATATCAAATTGACTAAAGACTTCATGAAGGGCTGCGACAACAGTTTCGTTAGCTTTGGTCTTTCCTTTTGTTGCGGGAGAACTCTTCAGTAAATCCTGCGGTGGCA
>CAZZFG010000068.1:0-5025 GCA_964653345.1 uncultured Bifidobacterium sp.
ATGCAGATGGATAATAAATTAACTGGTTGGTTATTTGGCAGAATGAAAGATACCCGCGCATCGGTCACACCGCTCTCGCCTACAACCAGCACTCTTGTCGTTAGCGGTGCATCTATCAATGTCCCAAGTGGAATCTCGTGGATACCAAAAAGCGAATTCGCAACATCGCCTGCGCTACAAGAGATGAATTATGACGGTCGGGTTGAGAACGATGTCTATGGACTTGGCATCATGTGGGGGAAATTCTCTAACCATCCCGATCTCTTCGAGTTTCCTCGTTTTGGGATGCCCGGCGGCGGAATTCATACGCCAAATCCAGCGCTTAAAGGAACTGGGTATTTCCAAGCAAGTGAGAAGTGGTTACAAACTGCAAATGTGTTGCCCACGTGGCGATTTCAAGGAATGGATCCGTCATCATTTTGGGGAATGGATCAAAGCGTTGGTAATCGAGTGTGGGAGTGCACTGTAAAAGATCAAACAAAACTCCACGGCATGATGACGACAAATGCGATGGCATACAGTTGGAGTCCGCCTGCATTTAAAGACGGGATTATGAGTTACAAAGTCGCGGGAGCGCACTTAGATGTAGATGGATCGGTCTATAAAGGAACCTACGATCTAGCAATGAACGCTGATTCAGCGCGATGTATCTATGGATTCTCCAATGCGCCGATCAAAGCATCTGTCTCCGTTTTGAGTTCTGGCGGTGGCGAGCAGGAAATCTCAACCGAGACGCTCTCGATAAAAGATGGCTGGATGAATCTCAGCGCTAAAAACTTCACTTTCTCCTCGCCAACAATCCGCATCAAACTCACCCAGGAGAAGGCTCCGGTAGTTACGACCAGCGACTCGACTTCGACGACCAGCGCCGCGGCTAAGCCGGCAACGCAGAAAATTTCAATTACCTGCGTAAAAGGAAAGAGCGTCAAGAAGGTCACTGGGGTAAATCCGAAATGTCCCTCTGGATTTAAGAAGAGATAGCCTTCACCGCGCGCTTACTTCCCACACTCTTTACGCTTAGGGTGTGAAAAAGCTCGCTCTCACTCTCTCATTAATACTTCTTTGCCTTGCATCACAATCAGCAAGCGCACATCAGCCCGTTGCTCTCAAAGCTTCTGATAAAAACCCTGCGGTAGGGCCGTTACTTGTCGACGGCACAGTTTCTTTTGCCGTAAATATGAATTTCACTAAAGCAAATCAAATTCGTGCCTTTCGAGCTGGATTCAACGAGGGCGATCCACTCGCTCTGCAATTACTAATTTACGATGAGCAGCCGGAGAAAAACCTTTCCAAGAAGAAACTTCCACTTCTGAAGGTGACTAGCCCCTCGGGAGTAAGTTTTACCCTGCCGATCACAGAACGTACGCCTTTTTATGAGCCATGGGGGAAGCGAAATTATCTTTACCTGGGGCGTACTAAGCAGTCTGCCGAAGCTGGGATCTACTCATTCGAAATACAATCACGAGCGCCAGGTCGCTTCATTGTTGCTGTTGGTGAACGTGAAGTTCCTGGAGAGGTAGAGCGAAGTTAAATCTCGCCTTTATCTAAACCAGCAAGAACTTCTTTCGCTCGCTCACGTAACTCTGGCAAATCACTGAGCCTCTTTAGCCCATTAATCTGTTGAAACATCCGATGGTTCTTGGCGAACATCTCTCGATTGCGATCGAGGAAATCCCAATACAAGGTCGTGAATGGGCATGCCTTTTCCCCAATACGCAGTTTCGGGTCATAATCGCATCCTTTGCAATAGTGCGACATGCGTGAGATATACGCGCCACCTGCTGCGTAAGGTTTAGTCATCATTTGACCGCCATCAGCGTGCACTCCCATGCCGATCACGTTTGGAACCATCACCCAATCAGAGGCATCGATAAATCGCTCCCGCATCCACTCGAGAAACTGTTGCGGGTTAGTTCCCGTGATCAACGCCAAATTACTTAGCACCATGAGGCGAGGTATGTGATGCACCCACGCGCGCTCTTCGATGTCGCTGACAATAGATTGAACGCAATTCATCTCAGTTTTAGCGCTGGCAGAAAAGAGCGGCAACAACGGGCGATTAGCATGTAACGAGTTGTTGTTTCGATATTCCGCACCTAAGTGCCAATACATTCCATTTATGTATTCCCGCCAACCAATTACCTGGCGGATAAATCCCTCGGCAGACTCAATGGGGATTTTCCCTGAATCAAATGCCTGCACCGCAGCGCGCAGTACTTCACTTGGGTGTAATAACCCATTGTTTATATAGGGACTAATTACCGAATGATGGAGCGACCAGCTATCAAGAGCCATCGCATCTTCATATGGACCAAACTGCGCAAAGTGTTTGCTAATAAAGGTTTTTAGTTGCGCAAGCGCACCTGCGCGAGTTGTCGCCCAGGTGCGGGTAACCGTGATTCCCAAGTCCTTTGCCACACTCTGGTCAATTTCATCGCGATCGAATCCTTGGTATTCCGGCCACTTGTACTCTTTAGGCGGCGGCAACCGATTCTCTTTATCAAAATTCCATGCCCCACCCACTGGCTTTCCATCTTCCATAAGAACGTTAAGACGTTTACGTTGCTCACGATAGAAGTTTTCCATCAAGTAATTCTTTTGACGTGCTGCCCATTCTTCGAAGAGCGCACGTGGCGTTAAGAAAAAATCATTCTCGACAAAATGCGCGCCGAGTTCTTCCAGAGTTTTTTGTAATCTAAAAGATGATTGAACTGTTGCATGTAACGTTAACTCTGGATTCTTTTTTAGAAAATCTTTGATTCCATCCTTTGTTGTTGGCGCTTGAACATAATCAACAACAAATCCCTCGGCGCGAAGTGCCTCGACAAAATGTCGAGCGCTAGAGATGAGAAAGAAGAGACGCTCTGGATGCCAGTTTCGTCCAGAGCGCATCCGCTCACTCTCAACGAAGAGAATACGATCCTGTGCTTTATCGGCTCTTTGTAAAATCCCGTACTCACGATGGAGATGATCGAAGGGAATGTAGAGCGCTCGCGTAATACTCATTTACGCCTCCTGCTGCTTACTCCATTTATGCAACTCTTCGATGGCGCGCTCTCGACCTAACGGACCATGTTCCATCCGTAGTTCTAATAAATGGTCATAGGCCTTGCCAACTAAAGGACCAGGCTTAATCCCAAGAATTTCAATAATCTCGTTGCCGTTGAGGTCGGGGCGAATCGCTGCCAACTCTTCCTCTTGCGCAAGCTGATCAATCCGAGCCTCTAATTGGTCGTAGGTCGCGGCGAGCGCTTGCGCCTTACGAACATTTCGAGTCGTGCAATCTGCCCGGGTTAGAACGTGCAAATGGACCAATAAATCCCCTGCATCTCGTACATATCGACGGACTGCGCTATCAGTCCACTCCCCACTTCCATACCCATGGAAGCGAAGGTGAAGCGCGACCAAAGTCGATACATCATCGATTGTCTGGCGATCAAAGCGGAGCTCTTTCAGCCGTTTCTTTGTCATCTTCGACCCTACGACCTCGTGGTGATGGAACGAGACGCCGCCGCCTTCAATGAGGGCACGAGTCTTAGGTTTACCGATGTCATGCAATAGCGCTGCGAGTCGAATTGTGAGATTTGGTCCACCCAATCTGTCTTCCATCTCGATTGCTTGTTCTAAAACAATTAGCGAGTGATCATAAACATCTTTATGGCGATGATGCTCATCGATCTCTAGACGAAGCATTGGCAGCTCTGGTAGAAAGTATTCGCAAAGACCACTCTCGACCATCAGAATCAATCCGCGACGTGGATCTGCTGACATCAAAGTTTTGACGAACTCTTCACGAATCCGTTCTGCGGATACAATCGTCAACCGTTCTTTCATAGTTTTTATTGCTTCGATGACCTCTTGATCTACTTCAAAACCTAATTGCGCTGCGAAGCGTGCAGCGCGCATCATTCGCAGTGGATCCTCAGAGAAAAGTTCTTCCGCCGAAATTGGTGTGCGAATCTTTTTTGCAACAAGATCTTTCAAACCACCAAAAGGATCAACAAAGATATTTTCTTTCTCGCCGATTTCCAAAGCCATAGCATTGACGGTGAAATCTCGTCGCCGGAGATCTCCTTCGAGGCTATCTCCATACTCAACTTCTGGTTTTCTACTTTTTTCAGAGTAAGAATCTTTTCGAAAGGTGGTGATCTCGGCAGTTACATCGCCCTTTTTACCAGCGACAGTTCCGTATGTAATTCCGGTATCCCACGTTGCATCGGTCCAACTTTTGAGAATCTTCATCGATTCTTCAGGGCGGGCATCGGTGGTGAAATCAAGATCGTTTCCACTTCGCCCCAAAAGCGCATCTCGGACTGGTCCACCGACCAGAGCCAAGCGAAAACCCGCACCGCGGAAAGCGCGCGCCAATTCGACCGCTGCCTTAGGGAGTGTGACGAGGTTCGCGGCCGCCTTTGCCTGTTCTGGCGAAATTGCGCTCATGGACAGCAAGGGTACGCGGGTAAGGTAGGGGTATGTCCCGGACCTCAGGTGAGGGCGGGCTCGAGCCGGTTTTTATTGCACCAGACTCTTCGCCTTCCTCACCTAACCCATCAGCTACGCGCAAGCCACATTCAAAACGGCCGCGCGCTGCAAAAAAATCTGGACCCAGCCGACCGGGTGCGAAAGCGAACCCAACGAAGAAGCGCGCCTATAAAAATCCAAATCCTGGCAAGCGCGTAGAAGAGGTCAGCGCAGGTGGTCTAGTCGTCGATAAAAGTGGCGAACAAGGGTTACTCATCGGACGAATCGATAAGCGCGGCAGGATGCTCTGGTCCCTTCCGAAAGGTCATATTGAGGCGGGAGAAAGTCCTGAAGAGGCAGCGCTCCGCGAAGTCCTGGAAGAGACGGGGATCAAAAGTTCGATAACGCGATCACTTGGCGTCATTGACTTCTGGTTTATGGCAGAAGGAAAGCGCATCCACAAAACCGTTCATCACTTTCTCTTCGCCGAGCTTTCCGGAACGCTCGAACCTCAAGTAACAGAGGTTGATGATGTGAAGTGGTTTCCGCTCGATGACATTGCTA
>CAZZFG010000069.1:0-4964 GCA_964653345.1 uncultured Bifidobacterium sp.
GAACTGCTGATTGCGATGCAGAGCGATAAGAAATCTCGCGGTTCAGGTTTGCGCTTTGTTGCAGTGTCAGATCCTGATTCGAGCGCTGGTTCAAGTGAATACAAAGTGGTGCGACTCGAAGGGTTATCCGATGGAGTTTTAGCAAAAGCGTATGAGAGGATTTCACTATGAAGATTTGGGTGTTGAACGGTCCTAATTTGGGACGTCTTGATCTGCGCGATCATTCAATCTACGGCGACATCTCCTTCAAAGATCTCGTTGAGTTTTGCGTTGCGAAGGGCGCCGAGTTGGGCTTGCAAGTTGAGGTGAAGCAGAGTGATAGTGAGACTGAGATAATTCACTGGTTACACGAAGCCGCTGATAAGAAGATTCCCATCGCATTCAATCCTGCAGCTTTCACCCACTACTCGTATGCGATTCGCGATGCAGTAGCGATGCTAAAAGCACCAAGCATCGAAGTCCATCTTTCGAACCCGTTGGCTCGAGAAGAGTTTCGGCATACATCGGTCGTTTCCGGGGTAGTCACTGGAACAATCGGTGGATTTGGTCTGCTCTCTTACGAACTCGCGCTTCGTGCGCTCGCGAACTTGGTGGGCAAGAAGTAAGCCAATCCTCGGGTAGAATTTACTCAGGATGTGGGTAGTCCTCCCACACAGAAGTAAAGGATTGCGCGTGGCAACGACTAACGACCTTAAGAACGGTATGACCCTTAATCTCGATGGCCAACTATGGACCGTTGTGGAATTCCAGCATGTCAAACCTGGAAAAGGACCCGCTTTCGTTCGTACCAAAATGAAACATGTTCTCTCGGGAAAAGTTGTCGAGAAGACCTTCAACGCCGGCTTGAAAGTTGAAGTTGCTACAGTCGACAAGCGAGATATGACCTATCTTTATAAAGATGCCGAGAGCTTTGTTTTCATGGATAAAGAGAATTTTGACCAGATGTACATCTCTGAAGCAACAGTTGGTGAAGCATCAAAATACATGCTTGAGAATGTCGAAGCGATTGTCGCTGTACATGAAGGTGAACCGCTCTATGTTGAATTGCCAGCATCGGTGGAACTGAGAATTACCTACACCGAACCTGGACTCCAAGGTGATCGTTCAAACGCTGGGACTAAACCAGCGACGCTCGAAACTGGAGCAACTGTAAACGTGCCACTATTCATTAATCAGGATGAGAAAGTTCGGATCGATACTCGAGATGGTTCTTATCTCGGTCGAGCAAATTAATGTCTGCACGCTCGAAAGGGCGGAAACGCGCGCTCGACATCTTGTACGAAAGCGATATCAAGAGCGTTAATCCGCTTTGGTTGGTCAAAGAGCGGACGACCACCGACGACGAAATCGCTCGTTTTGCAGCAGAACTCGTCGAGGGTTATGGTGCGAATGCGCAATCTATCGACTCATTGATTGATAAACATGCAAAAAACTGGGATCTCGATCGACTAGCAAGTGTAGATAGGAATATATTACGGATTGCCGCCTTTGAAATTTTGCATGGTAAATCTAGGGAAATCCCAGTCTCAGTTGCTATTGATGAAGCGATTGAATTAGCGAAAAATCTCTCTACAGATGATTCACCGCAATATATTCATGGAATCCTCAGCGCCATAGCGCGAGAAACCGATGGACTCGAAGTTTCTCAATAAAATCGTTTAGTGAAAGGCCTTCACAGGTTGCAATAGTTTCTAGATCGTTTCGTCTGAGGGTAATCACGTGTCCGTTCCAGTCGCCTCGTGCATTTATGGCGTAAGTAATGAATTGTGAAAGCGCGAAACTGTGGAGTGCGATCTCTTTCCGTCGCGCTATTTCGATTGTTAATGGTCCTTGTAGTAAATCGGAAACCTCATTGTTCGTTTGGTCCACTTTTTCGCGTGAATAGGTGAACGGGAAGAGGGCACCTATTGGGGCTTGGTAGAGGGCCATCAAAGAGCTAAGCCGTCCTACTGTGATGGCCCGATCGGCGCGCTCATAGGAGCCAACTACTACTGCTTTCCAGCGCCCGGCGGAAAGGGTTTCGACATCGGCCAATGAAAGGCCCCGTTGTTTCCTGATTTTCTTTAGTTCTTGCCCTACGCGGAGGGCTTCCAGCCGGTCAAATTCCATGGCGTGAGCGTAGGCGCGCGCATTACCCGTCGGTTTCAGATATCCACCGAATCTCCTATATGCTCGCCCCGATCCTTTAAGACTCGTCCAGAGAGGCGAGGAAGGAACGGTGGCCATGAAGGCTGTTCTTAGTAGCGCGGATATCACACGCGCCTTAACTCGCATTTCCCATGAAATTATCGAAAAGAATCGCGGCAGCGACGATATTGTCTTATTAGGCATCCCGACTCGAGGGATTCATCTTGCCGAGCGAATCGCTCGTGAAATCGGCGTCATCGCTGGGCAGCCTGTGCCAGTGGGAACGCTTGATATCACCCTCCATCGTGATGACCTGAGGTCAAAACCACCCCGCGCACTGACTCCTACAAAAATTCCAACTGGCGGCATCGATGGTAAGCGAGTGGTGTTGGTTGATGATGTCCTTTATTCCGGACGCACGATTCGAGCTGCCTTGGATGCACTTGGCGAAATAGGGCGCCCAGCGCTAGTGCAGTTGGCAGTCTTGATTGATAGAGGGCACCGAGAGCTTCCCATACGCGCCGACTATGTAGGAAAGAATCTGCCCACTTCTCATGAGGAAATTGTGAAAGTAAGTATCCATGAGGTTGATGGCGAAGATCAGGTTCAGATTGCAGGATCCCATGAGTGATGTCGTAACGCCAGTCTTGAAACGTCATTTACTCTCGATTGATGACCTCACTCGAGAACAAGCGATTTTGATTCTCGATACCGCAGATGAACTCGCTCGGATTTCCGATGCACCGATCAAAAAATTGCCAACTCTTCGTGGTCGAACAGTTGTAAATCTTTTTTACGAAGATTCAACGCGTACCCGTATCTCGTTCGAGGCGGCCGCGAAAAGACTTTCAGCTGATGTTATTAATTTCTCTGCGAAAGGTTCAAGCGTATCGAAGGGCGAGAGCCTGAAAGACACAGCGCTAACACTTCAGGCAATGGGAGCAGATGCTGTGATTTTGCGGCATAGCGCGTCAGGAGCTGCACATCGCTTAGCTGAATGGACTGAAGGTTCTGTGATCAATGCGGGCGATGGCACGCATGAACATCCAACGCAAGCCCTACTCGATGCATTTACTATTCGAAAACATCTGAATAAGAGTCCAGAGCGAAATGGTGGGGTAGGAGCCGATCTCACCGGAGTGAATGTTGCAATCGTTGGGGACATTCTCCACTCTCGAGTAGCTCGCAGTAATGTTCTTCTGCTTTCACGACTTGGAGCAAACATCACGTTGGTTGCGCCTCCTACGTTGCTGCCAGTGGGTGTCTCTGATTGGCCAGTCAAAGTTTCCTATGATTTCAACGAGGTTATAGGCGATTGTGATGCTGTGATGATGCTTCGCCTCCAGCTCGAACGTATGAAAAGCGCCTTCTTCCCAAGCGCGCGCGAGTATTCACGACTTTTCGGCCTAGATAAAGAACGCCTAAATAAGAGTGAAAAAACGCCACTGATTCTCCATCCAGGTCCAATCAATCGTGGCCTAGAAATCTCTGCTGAATGCGCGGATAGCGTTGATTCATTGATTCTGGAGCAAGTAAGTAATGGCGTAAGCATCAGAATGGCAGTGCTGTACCTACTTCTTGGAGGAGCTGATTAACATCATGACAAAAAATATCGAAAGCTCTAACTTCCTGCTTCGTTCAGTACTCACTCCAGAGCAAGATCTCATTGACCTTCGAATTGCAAATGGGATTATTTCCGAGATCGGAGGAGCTAATACTCTGGAGGTTGGCGCTTCAGAAATTCTTGAAACTTCCGGCTTGCAGCTGCTTCCAGGATTGGTAGATCTACATACTCATCTTCGCGAACCAGGCCGTGAAGATGCCGAAACTGTCCGCTCTGGGAGCGCAGCTGCAGCTCTCGGTGGTTTCACTGCGGTACACGCCATGGCAAATACGGACCCTGTTGCAGATACGGCAGGCGTTGTCGAGCAGGTTGTTCGCCTTGGACGAGAAGCAGGATATTGCGATGTTTATGCAGTGGGGGCAGTGACACAGGGATTAGGCGGGATAGCACTCGCTGAACTTGGCGCGATGGCACACTCCATGGCGCAGGTGCGCGTCTTTAGCGACGACGGAAAATGTGTATCTGACTCGCTTGTCATGCGCAGAGCTCTCGAGTACGTGAAGCAGTTTGATGGGGTAATCGCGCAGCACGCCCAAGATCCTCGACTGACCGAAATGGCGCAGATGAATGAGGGAGTCGTTTCGGCGAAGCTGGGTTTGGCTGGTTGGCCGGCAGTAGCTGAAGAGGCAATCATCGCCAGAGATGTGCTGCTCGCAGAGCATGTTGGCGCACGTTTACATATCTGTCATTTGTCAACCGCTGGGAGCGTAGAGATTATGCGTTGGGCGAAAGCCCGTGGCATCAATGTGACCGCCGAAGTCACGCCGCATCACCTCTTGCTCACCGATGCGCTAGCTGAAACATACAACCCGATTTACAAAGTCAATCCGCCCTTAAGAACTAACGATGACGTGAGCGCTCTCCGAGATGCGCTAGCTGATGGGACTATCGATATCGTTGCAACAGATCATGCGCCGCATCCGCGAGAGAGTAAAGAGTGCGAGTGGAGCGAAGCTGCCAATGGCATGCTCGGCCTAGAAAACGCGCTGTCGGTAGTACAAGAAAGCATGATTGAAAGTGGGCTAACCAATTGGAAGACTATTGCGGAGCGAATGTCGTACGCCCCAGCGCGAATTGGTCGCGTTGATGCAAGCTCGGGACATGGTCAAATCATCAAAGTTGGCGTGCCTGCCAACGTCATTCTCATTGATACAAAAGTTAGACGAAAAGTTAGCGAAATGAAGAGCGCCAGCAAGAGTTCGAATAATCCATA
>CAZZFG010000070.1:0-4917 GCA_964653345.1 uncultured Bifidobacterium sp.
TAAAGACAATTGTCGTTGATAGAAAAGAATCTGCCACAAGCGTCTTGAAAGATAACAAGTCGATCCCAGGCAATCATCTTGTGACGAGCATTGATGCGAAATTGCAAGCAGTGGTTGAGCGAGAGTTACTTGCAGCAATCACCCGCGCTCGCTCTGGCACAGTCGATAAAAAGGGTGCACGTAAAGCCGATGCTGGAGCGGCAGTCGTGATGGATGTGAAGAATGGCCGAATACTGGCGATTGCATCGTATCCAACTTATGACCCCAATATCTGGGAGCAGGGGATAACAGCGAAACAGGCTAGTGATCTGTATAGCGCAAAGACCGGAGTGCCAGCGCTCTCGCGCGCACTGCAGGGAACTTTCGCTCCTGCTTCAACATTTAAAGTTGTATCAGTCGCTGCAGCTGCCAAAGCTGGATACGACTTGAACGGAAAGTATGACTGCCCAGCACAGTTCAAAGTTGGTAATCGTGTTTTCCGAAATTACGAGAGTAAAGGTGCAGGGCGAGTAACGTTGGAGCAAGGAATTGCAATCTCCTGCGACACACTTTGGTATCAAATTGCCTACAACGAATGGTTAAAAGATGGTGGTTTGAGACCTAAGGGAAATCTCAATGACTACTTCTATAAAGCTGCAGCGGACTTTCATTTAGGTAAGCGAACCGGCATAGACCTCCCTTCGGAGTCGGCAGGCAGACTTGCAGACCGTGCATGGCGAACTAAATGGTATGAACGTAATAAGGAATTCTTCTGTAATTATGAGAAGCGGGCCAAGAAGTCACAATTAACTCCATATCTAATTGCAATTGCAAAAGAAAATTGTGTCGATGGCGGCAAGATTCGCGCTGGTGATGCGGTGAACTTCGCAATCGGTCAAGGAGATACAACGATGACGCCATTGCAGATGGTGCAAATTTATGCTGCTTTGGCTAATGGCGGGACGCTCTGGAAACCCATGGTTGGCCGAGCGGTCGTTACTCCTTCGGGTGACCTAGTCAAAGAGTTTGCACCAGAGAAGTTAGGAAAGTTGCCTTTGTCGAAGCAGACCCTGTCGTTCCTCAAGAAATCACTGCGCGCAGTCGTAACATCTGGTACTGCCAAGTGGCGATTTGAAGGCATGCCAATTCCGATCAGTGGCAAAACGGGAACAGGTGAGGTGTACGGAAAGAATCTAGATGGTTCAAGTAAGGATACGACTTCCTGGTTTGCCAGTTATGCGCCATCGAATGCACCACGCTATGCAGTGGTGATGATGGTGAGCCAAGGTGGTACCGGTTCGGGAACTTCTGGCCCATCGGTCCGCAAGATTTACGAAGCGATCTTCGGGGTGCAGGGCGCTAAGGTCATTCCAGAGCAAGCGATATTCCCTTCGGCGCCACCATCGCAAATTCCGCGGCGCCCATTAGCGAGTACCTCATGACAAGTATGCGCAGTACACCCCGGCGTTCTCGATTTGAGCGTGTGGCAATCGTGGATCGCTTCGATATTCCGCTCCTGGTAGCAGTGGCTGCACTGCTGGGTATTGGAATTCTCTTGGTCTATGCAGCAACTCGTGAATGGTTTGCATCGTTTGGTGGCGATCCGGAGTACTACCTCAAGCGCCATGCCCTAAATATTGTTATCGGATTACTTCTCGCATTTGGTACCACGTTGATTGACTATCGTTTACTTCGCGCATACACACCATTTCTTTGGGGCATCGCAGTATTAGGTCTTATCGCGGTGCTCATACCTGGAGTGGGTGCAACAGTGAATGGTGCGCGGGCATGGATTGCACTTCCTGGAGGTTTGCAGATTCAACCTGCAGAGCTTGCGAAGATAGCAATCATCGTAGGTATGGCGATGATTCTGGCTGAGAAACACGATACACATGAAGAACCACAAGCTATCGATGTGCTGCAAGCGCTTGCTGTCGCTGCGATCCCAGTCCTACTCATTGTCTTGCAACCAGACTTAGGCACAACAGCAATCATTAGTGCATCTGTTGTCACCATGATTGCAGTCTCTGGGGCGCAATTACGCTGGAGCGTTGGGTTGCTCGCTCTCGCTGGAGTTGGAGCGTATGCAGCGATAAAACTCGGCATCATCGCCCAGTACCAATTAAATCGGCTCCAATCTTTTGTCGATCCATCTGCTGATCCACAGAGCACCGGGTATCAACTGCGCCAAGCGAGAATCACAATCGGCTCTGGTGGATTTTTAGGTAAAGGACTTTTTAACGGCCCGCAAACGAATGGTCGTTTTGTTCCCGAGCAACAAACTGACTTCATCTTCACCGTCGCAGGAGAAGAATTAGGGTTTGTTGGGTGCGCGATAATCGTCTCCCTGTACGTAGTTATTTTGTGGCGTGCGTTCGTGATTGCACGACGAGCGAATGATCTCTTCGGACGGCTGGTCTGCCTTGGCGTAACCGCATGGTTCGGATTTCAAATATTCGAAAATATCGGGATGACGTTAGGTCTAGCTCCAATGACTGGGGTCCCGCTGCCGTTCCTCTCCTATGGTGGTTCAAGCATGTTCGCCACGCTGATAGGCGTAGGGCTATTGCTCAATATTCGCGCAAGGAGCTAGTTCTCTGCCATACTTGGGCCATCGCAGCCTCGAGGGCCCGACTAGTTCGATCTCGGTGGCGCGGACGAAGATTTTTAGTAGTGCACAAGAAGAGAGAGCAAGCTTCGTTCTACTTCGGTAGGACACGAGATTAGTACCAGGTTTTGTGAAGTTGTTTACGTAAATCTTCGCGTAGATGATTGAAATGCCAGGTACGTGAAAGATGACAGCATGGCTGCACCAGCGCGTAAGCGAGTATTAAAGAAAGTTTCTGCCAAGACAGGTAGCGAGAGCGAAACCTTGGCCAAACCAGCAAAGACGGCTAAGCCGGAAAAGGCAACTAAATCCGAGAAGCCAGCGAAAATCGAGAAGTCTGCAAAAGTAGGTAAGAAGAAAGTAGCCGAAGCGCCCGTTCCTGAGAGCGCCAAAGAGGCCAGTACTCCTGCGGCGCCAAAGGCGAAGAAGGGCGTTATCCCAGTACCCGTCTTCCAAGCGCCGGCACGAACCAAAGATTCAGCAAAGAAGAGCGCGTCTATCCCAGCAGATAAGAAAGTTGAGAGAGCAGCGGCATCAGCGACATCAGCGACATCAGCGACATCAGCGACATCAGCGACATCAGCAGAGTCGATTAGCGCAGCAAAGCCTGGCAAGTCTGATGGCAAGTCTGATGGTGAGGGACCAAGCGAGGCGGGCGAGAGTCGTTCACGACATCGCAATCGACGTCGCGGCGGTAGAGGTCGAGGCCGTAATCGCCAAGGTGATGGCAGCGGCACCATCGATTCGGGCGATGAGACGTCCGAAGATTTGCGGGATGAAGATTCGGATTCTTCAGATGACAGTTCAGCAACCCATCGACGTCGTCGTCGACGGGTAGCAGGCGGTGCAAGTGAGGCTGAGGCACAGACTGTTGTTGAAGATGGAATTGTCACCACAATCAAAGTGCGCGAACCGCGTTCGCGACACGATGAATCCGGCTCCACTCGATTAGATAAGCGCGGCCGTCGCAAAGACCGGGATCGGGATAGAGACCGAGACCGGGACCGAGACCGCGATCAATCACGCTCGTTCCATAACAATCGTCGTCCTGCTGTTATCACTGAGTCTGAATTCCTCGCTCGACGTGAGAATGTCGATCGCACGATGTTGGTCCGTCAAGCTGGTGATCGAACACAAATCGCTGTCCTCGAAGACAAAATTCTTGTCGAGCACTATGTCAATCGCGCATCAAGTACCTCTTATGTTGGAAACGTCTACCTCGGGCGCGTGCAGAATGTTCTGCCGAGCATGGAGGCTGCTTTCGTTGATATCGGCAAGGGGCGCAACGCTGTTCTCTATGCAGGCGAAGTTAATTGGGATGCTGCCGGCCTTGCTGAAGGAACGCCGCGAAAGATCGAATTTGCACTGAAGACTGGCCAACCAGTTCTCGTCCAAGTTACAAAAGATCCAATCGGACAGAAGGGCGCACGGTTAACGAGCCAAATCTCGCTCCCTGGTCGTTACCTTGTCTATGTTCCTGGTGGCGCTATGAGCGGTATCAGCAGACGTCTGCCAGATGTCGAGCGCACCCGCCTCAAGTCAATTTTGAAAGGTCTAGTCCCAGATGAGGCTGGCGTTATCGTCCGAACGGCTGCTGAAGGTGCAAGCGAAGAGGAATTAACTCGCGATGTCGCGCGCTTGAAAGCGCAGTGGGAAGTTATCGAACAGAAGGCGAAAGATCCAAGCGCCTCTGCACCATCGCTGCTATACGCAGAGCCTGATCTCAACATTCGAGTTGTGCGCGATATTTTCAATGAAGATTTCCGCTCAATGCATGTTCAGGGCGAGGATGCATGGGATGAGATCAATAGTTACCTAAGTTTTGTCGCACCTGATCTGGTTCAAAAGATCTCGAAGTGGCATAAGCCAAAAGAAATCTTCGCTGAGCATCGCGTCGAAGAGCAGTTGGCAAAAGCTCTAGATCGAAAGGTCTATCTGCCATCTGGCGGCTCCCTTGTCATTGATCGCACCGAAGCTATGGTCGTGATCGATGTGAATACCGGAAAGTTCATCGGCAAAGGTGGAAACCTTGAAGAGACTGTCACGAAGAATAACCTCGAAGCGGCAGAGGAAATCGCTCGCCAACTTCGACTTCGCGATTTAGGCGGCATCATCGTCGTCGACTTCATCGACATGGTCCTTGAATCCAATCGTGATTTGGTTCTTCGACGATTGACAGAATGTTTAGGCCGAGATCGGACCAAGCATCAAGTAGCGGAAGTTACCTCGCTGGGGTTGGTACAGATGACGCGTAAGCGCGTTGGCCAAGGACTAATCGAAGCGTTCTCCACTACATGTGAGAGTTGCCATGGGCGAGGAATTCACATTCA
>CAZZFG010000071.1:0-4746 GCA_964653345.1 uncultured Bifidobacterium sp.
TCTTCACCTTTGCCGCGATGCCCTCGATGGTCCTCGGCTGGCGCGAGCGAGATATCTAGCATCGGTAATTCGACATGTTGACTATCGATCAATGGGGCCTAGTTGGAATTTTTTTCGCTGGAGCGATTCCGTGGATGGAGGCAATCGCCGTAGTCCCAAGCGGGATAGCGCTCGGTCTCAATCCGCTGGCCGTTGTTATTGCTGCTGCTTTCGGAAACGCAATCACTATTTTTATCTTTGCTTATCTTGGCTCTGCTACCAGGGAACGAATCATCAAAAGACGAATTGCGAAGGGGAAAGCTGCCGAATCTCCTAAATTCGAGAAGGCACTCAGAGCATTCGATAAATATGGAATCTATGGATTGGCAATTCTGGGGCCTGTCATTATTGGAACTCAGTTTGCTGCCGCCGCAGCAGTAGCAGCTGGAGTTAAACCACTACGCACCTCGCTTTTAGTCACCCTGAGCATGGTGCTCTGGGCGTCAGGAATCGCAGCAGTCATGGCTGCTTTTGATCTGACATTCGGTTTGGTCTAAAAAAGGAATTTTCATGAAGCGCGACATCGCACCAGATGTGCTACGAGGATTTGCGCTCCTTGGAATTCTGCTAGTAAATATCCAATTCTTCGCGGTCGACAGCGCTGAAGGTGCGCGTGGTCAATGGGTTGATGGTTTTGCTAACGGTGGAGCTGCTTTTATCATCTTCACACTCTTTCAGGGTAAGTTCTATTTACTTTTCTCATTCCTTTATGGCTATAGCTCCCACTACATCGTTAAAGGTGAGAAGAGTCATCGCCGACGTTGGCTCAAGCGCTGCGCATTCTTGATGTTATTTGGCGCGCTTCATTTCACTTTTCTTTGGCATGGCGACATTCTCTTTGGCTATGGACTTTTCGGGTTACTGCTGGCGCTCTTCTTCTTCCGACAAGATAAGACAATTAAACGATGGGCGATTGGCATCTTCATCGCGCAGACAGTATTACTTTCGCTAGTTGCGGTAGGTACATACTTTGCCGAACGAACCGATGGTGCGATTGATGTGCTACCTCCGGCTGCACTTGATGAAGTAATGCGCACCGGCACGTACCTTGATTCGATACTCCCCCGCTTGGAGCTGTGGGCCATTGGATTCTTTGGCTCTGGTGTATTCGTGATGGGAGGGCTCGCCTTCGTGGCATTCCTCCTAGGGTTGCGCGCTGCCCGAGCATCCGCGCTTTCGAGCGGTTCCGCGGTCATAAATACTAAGCGGTGGATGCGCATTGGTTTCGGTTATGGAATTCCGTTGCAACTGGTAGCTGGAGCGATCTATTTAAGCAATGAGAATGCTGCCGATACCTCGGAAGCTATTTACTTGATTTCTGTCCTCATCACACTGGTTGGAGCACCGCTGCTTACGATGGCGTACATCGCGACAATTTTGCGATTACTCCCCCGTTTTGCAGCGAAGATGAGTTGGATGCAGTCCGCTGGGCAGATGTCACTAACCACCTACTTGATCCAATCAGCGGTGCAGATGTTAATTTTTGCGCCGTGGGGCTTAGGTCTCTTTCAGAAGATTGATATGTGGGTGGTACTTCTTATTGGAGTTGTTATCTGGTTAGTTCAGATTCGATTTGCACATTGGTGGCTGCGCAAATTCACTCAAGGTCCTGCTGAGCAGCTCATGGCTCGACTAACCGGCAAAAAAGCTAGTTAGAGACATCTCGCTTTACAAATAAGGTTGTTGCGATGCCGCCAAATATTGTTAAGTAAATCGCGCTGCCGACCAATGCATAGGTGTAGCTGATGTCGGAATTAGAGCTCTCAGCAATGAGGCTCATTAGCTGCCCAGGGAGCCACTTATCGAGTCCATCGACTGTGAAGGAGAGGATTCCCTCGAGAATCAAGATCCAAGCAAGTGAAATGGCTATCGACGAGATTGGTGAGCGCAAAATGATTCCCACAGCCATTCCGACAGTGCCATAGGCAATAGCTGAGAGATAGACGTTTCCGAGATTGGAGTAGAGCAACCTAAAAGATTCTTCAGTAAACCAGGCATCGGTATTAACATTTTTTGTTCCTGCGAGTGCGAGCGAGATGCCGATACTTCCGATGGCGCTGACAATCACTGTGAGAAGAGCAAAGCTGCACATCGCCATATATTTTCCGGCAAGTAGTACAAGTCGCTTCGGTTGGCGGACCAACAAGTTCCGTAGCGTGCCATTGGTGTACTCGAGTGCAGTCTGTGCCGCGAAGACCGAGAGCGCAATCGTCCCTAATAACCCAGCGAAATTGGTAAAACCAAGATAGAGGCCATTGGGAAGCGAGAGGGTCTCTCGAGTAATCACTCTCCCCCGTGGACCATTTCCGCCATCAGAATCAAGTAAGAGAAAGAGTAGCGAGGTGATGAATACACTCAGAGCAAAAACGATACCTAGGGTTCCACCAAAGAGAGTAGGACGGCGAAGTTTGCGCCATTCAGAGCGGAAGACACGAATCATTTCTCGCCCCCAGTGATCTCAAAGAAGCTCTCTTCCAGCGTCGGACGAGTTACCTGTAATAAAGTCAAGATGATTCCTTTATCAAATGCAGCCTTGTTCAACTCTCCTGCAAAACTCTCAGGCGCTACAACTATGAGTTGATCTTCAGAAATCTCTCCTACAAAACCAGCGGTCGAAACTATCTCCTGCAGCGTTTTCAGGTCGGCCGCATAACTACCACGGACCGCTAGGCGTGGTTTATGTGCAGCTAATAAATCTTTGGTGGCACCTTGAAATAGGACTTTGCCATGATCGACAACAACAAGATGGTCAGCAATAACTTCTAGCTCACTCAAAATATGTGAAGAGACAAATATTGAGATACCCGAATCAGCTAAATTGCGAAGGAGATTTCTTACTTCATGAATGCCTGCCGGATCTAGTCCGTTGACAGGTTCATCAAGAATGAGAACTTTTGGCTTGGGTAGTAACGCAGCAGCAATACCTAATCGTTGCTTCATGCCTAGTGAATACGTTTTGAATTTAGAGGTAGCACGATCTGCAAGGCCCACTAATTCCAGAAGTTCTTCAACTCGGTCATAGGGAAAGTTTCCCAAGCGTGCGAGCACACGCAGATTCTCTCGACCTGAAAGCGCAGGATAAAAGGCAGGTCCTTCAATCATGGCGCCGACGTACGGAAGATATGTCTCGGGTTCAGTGATTGAATGCTCCAAGATTCGTGCATTGCCCGCAGACGGCTTCACCAGCCCTAACAACATCCGAATCGTCGTGGTTTTACCTGCACCATTGGGGCCAACGAATCCAGTGATAGCGCCGGCAGGGATTTGAAACGTTGCATGGTCGACTGCGACTAACTCGCCATACTTTTTCGTTAGATTTTCCGCTGAGATAACTACGCTCACAAGCCCAATCTACCTTACTTCCTATATTTGCCATGCTGCTTTTCTCACGGGTTATCCTCAGGTATTGTTATGGATTCTGCGATCGAAAGAGTTCTCCTAACCAGATGAGTGAGCCCCATAAAAACACGATTCCTCGAATCTTTTATTATTTTGCGAGGCTAGTCCTCATCGGTATGTTCCTTGCAGTTACTGTGCTGCAGTTACTTTCATTTCCTGGCCAATTCCGCTTTGAAGCAAGTAACGGTCAAGGCTCACAACTTGCCCGTTGGGTACTCACTTTTATGGTGGGGATCTGGTTTTTTGTAGGCCAAGTGGCGATTGTCGCCCTTTGGAAAATTCTCACATTAATTTTTCAAAACAGACTGTTAAGTTCTGGGGGTAGGACGTGGATGAACCTACTCTCTCGAACACTGGCCACATCTGCTCTCTATGGAGCAGCCGTAACAATCACAGCAGCATTGAAGGCTGATGATCCTGGTCCAGTAGTGATTGTTGCAACGCTAACTACTTCTATTTTCACTATGTACATTGTTAGTTATTTCATTCGACATCAGATATTCCGTCAGCCAAACGATAGTGAAATTGTGATTAACTAATAGTATGGAATCTCTTTTCGACACAATCGCTGGCTTGCCCGTTCACCCACTAGTCGTTCACTTCGCAGTTGTCTTGCTTCCGTTGGCTACTTTGGGAGTGATTCTCACCATCCTCATCCCCAAACTTCGCTCTCGTTATCTAGGGCTAAGCGTGCTGGGCGTCTTCCTCGGAACTGGTGCTGCTTTTGTGGCGAAGGAATCGGGTGAAGCGCTCTCTGAGCGAATTGGACTCCCTGCCCGCCATGCCGATCTTGGCACCAAGCTTTTCGTCACCTCAGCAATCTTCTTGCTCCTAACACTCATCTGGTTTCAAATGAATCGAAAGAGCGCGCTACAGCGCACTCACCTACTTGGTGTGGTCACGAGCGTGGCAGGTATTGCTGTCATCGCGCTCTCAGTCATCACGGGACATACCGGTGCAGAGGCAGTGTGGCAAGGAAAGTTAAATCCGAAAGCGACTTCAACGGCAACAACAGCAAACGGGAGCGCATCCGGAACCATCACGATGAGTGAGGTTGCAACGCATAGCACTCCAAGTGATTGCTGGAGCGCAATAAATGGCAAGGTCTACAACTTGACGAACTGGATTGGCAAGCATCCTGGTGGGGCAAATGTCATCAAAGGCCTCTGCGGCAAAGATGGCAGTTCTGGATTTAATGGGCAACATGGTGGCCAGAAACGCCCCGCAAGTGAGCTAGCTGGCTTTGAAGTCGGCGTACTGAAGAGCTAACTAACGACGATAAATCGTCGCCTCTGGCGTGAAGGTCAC
>CAZZFG010000072.1:0-4729 GCA_964653345.1 uncultured Bifidobacterium sp.
CTCGGGAGCTCCAGTCGTCGAAGTTCGATAATCGATTACGGTGTTAGAGACGCTTCGCAGTGCGCAATTACCTAGTGATGTAATTTCTTATCTCCATCAGAAGCCAGAGGTACATTCATTTTTAGCATCGAGATTACTTGCGCTTCATGAACGTTCACTCAGCGAGGCGATTGTTTATCGAAATAATGGCGCTGTCGAAGGCGTGACATATCTCGGAACGAATGTGATTCCAAGTTTCTCAACTCGGCAAGCACTCTTTGCGACCGCTGATTATCTGAAATCTCGACCGATGAAGTTCTCCTCGATAGTGGGCGAGAGCGCAGTCGTCTTTCCGCTCTGGGAGTTGATTGAGCGCCATGCACCTGCAGTCCGGTTAGTTCGACAAAAACAGCCGTTGTTATCCCTGCGAACAGAGCCGTTACTCGCCTCGGATCCTAAGGTGCGCCTTGCGCGGGCAGACGAATTGGAAATGGTGATAGCTGCTGGAACATCGATGTTTATCGGTGAGGTAGGTGAAGCGCCACAGAGCAATGACTTCCGTGCTCGTGCCATCGAGTTAATTTCGATGGGGCGGACATTTATCCGGCGTGAGGCAGATCAGATTCTCTTTAAAGCGGATATCGGGGCAATTGGTGCTGGAGCGCTGCAGATTCATGGTGTGTGGGTTGCGCCTGAGCATCGAGGGCAGGGGATCGGATCACACGGTATGGCTAGCGTCGTGCGCCTCTCCAAGAAATTCGCACCAATAGCCTCGTTATATGTCAATGACTTCAATCACGCTGCGCGGGCAAGTTACAAAAAAGTTGGTTTCATCGAGGTGGGAACGTTCACCTCAATATTTCTCTGAAGTAGGCTCTCACCTATGTCGATTCTGAAGATGTCTACACTCTTTCTGCGCACGCTCCGTGATGACCCTGCTGATGCAGAGGTCGTAAGTCACAAATTGCTTGTGCGCGCGGGCTACATCAGACGAATTGCAGCCGGAATCTACTCGTGGCTTCCATTGGGCTACATCACCCTGCGAAATATCGAACGGATTGTTCGTGAAGAGATGGATAACGCTGGCTTTCAAGAGGTCCACTTCCCAGCTCTGCTCCCTAAAGAACCATACGAGGCAACTAATCGCTGGAATGAGTACGGTCCAGATCTCTTCCGTCTGAAGGATCGACGCGGTGGTGATTATCTCTTAGGGCCAACCCATGAAGAGATGTTCACTTTGATGGTGAAGGGCGAGTACTCCTCGTACAAAGATCTACCACTTACCATCTATCAAATTCAGACAAAGTATCGCGATGAGACGCGGCCACGTAGCGGAATTATCCGCGGCCGTGAATTTGTGATGAAAGATTCGTACTCATTCGATCTTGATGATGCAGGTCTGCAGAGCTCTTACGATGCGCATCGCGCCGCGTATATCAAGACATTCGATCGACTCGGATTGAAGTACTCAATAGTTTCTGCGATGTCGGGGGCGATGGGTGGCTCGGCTTCCGAAGAGTTTCTTGCTCCATGTGATACGGGTGAAGATACTTACGTACTCTGTCCATCATGTGGTTTCGCTGCAAATGTAGAAGCGATGACCACCAAGGTTCTGGAAAAGAAATTTGACCTTCCACCGGCTATCGAGATTTTAGATACTCCGAACACGCCAACAATCGATTCTCTCGTTGACGTGATGAACGAGAAATATCAGGCAGGAATAACTGCCGCCGACACCTTGAAGAATATTCTGCTCATCGCCGATGGCGAACCAATCTGTGTTCTCGTGCCGGGTGACCGTGAAGTCGACTTGAAGCGCCTGCAGGCCAACCTCTCAGGCGTTACTGAATTGCGACTTTTCGAAGATGAAGATTTTGCGAAGCGAAAAGAATTCGTCAAGGGATATGTCGGCCCACAAGATGCCAAGAAGTTTGGTATCACCCTTTATGCAGACCCTCGGATTCAAAAGGGATCCAATTGGATCACAGGTGCAAATCAAGCAAATAAACATGCGCGCTATGTGACAGAAGGGCGTGATTTTGCCATCGATCATTATGTCGAAGCTGCAGAAGTTCGCGCGGGCGATCTCTGCCCGAAGTGCGATACTCCTGTCGTCATCGATCGAGCAATCGAGATTGGGCACATATTTCAACTTGGGCGAAAATATGCCAAGAGCCTCGACCTCACTGTTTTAGATAAAGATGGCAAACCTTCAGTTGTGACTATGGGCTCGTATGGAATTGGAATTTCACGCGCGGTTGCGGCGATTGCAGAGCAGACTCACGATGAAATTGGCCTGAAGTGGCCTCGCGAAGTTTCCCCTGCCGATGTACATATTGTTGCAACCGGTAAAGAGGACGAGCCGTTCACCCATGCGCTTGCACTGGCAGAGGAGCTAGAGCGCGCCGGATTGCGGATCATGGTCGACGATCGCAGAGAGCCGAGCGCTGGCGTGAAATTCAAAGATGCAGAGCTAATCGGCATCCCAGTCATCGTCGTTGTCGGCAAAGGCTTAGCCAACGGAGTCATCGAAGTGCGAAATCGATGGAGCCAATCAAAGAGCGAGGTCGCAGTAGCAGCTGCTAAAGAAGAGATTTTGAAGGCCGTCGAATCGTTGTAGGATGCTCCCAATAACTTCATAGGGAGAGCGAAATGACTTCTGTCGAAAACGCGATTAGAGATGCGATTACACCAGCAATCTCTGCCCAGAATCTCTTCCTTGAAGCGCTCCAAGTATCTACCGCTGGTAAACATCGGATGATTCGAATACTTGTAGATGGCGAAAAGGCGCTCTCACTAGATGAGGTCACCGCAATCACTAAGCCCATTTCAGAGATTCTCGATTCAGTTACTGAGCTAGGCGAACGTCCATTTACTTTGGAGGTCTCATCGCCTGGCGTGGATTTTCCGCTCACGCTGCCACGCCACTGGCGAAAGAATCAAGGTCGCCTGGTGGGATTCACGGTTAAAGGGGATGAAAAGATCTCAGGGCGAATCACCGAATCAACTGATAGTGCCGTCACGATTGAACTGAAAAAAGGTGGCGCACGCGAGTTTGCGCTGAGCGATATCACCAGTGCAAACATCGAGATTGAGTTCAAATGACCGTCGATATTCCCTCACTTTCGATACTCGCGCAGGCAAATGGTCTCTCGCTAGATGAATTGATTAAAAACATTGAAATTGCAGTCAACGAGCGCTACAGCGAATTGCAAGAAGCAGAGCCAGATGTGTATTCACGACTCGATCGTGAAAGTGGCGTAGTTTCATTACACAAGAGCGTTGATGGTGCAGAGATTGTTGTTGAAGGACCTCCTGAATTTCCTCGAATTGCCACCGGTGTAATCCGCAAAACTTTGAAAGGTAAGTTGCGCGAAGTTAAAGATGCAGAAATTGTCCAAGAATTCTCAACGACAATCGGCGACTTAGTTTCGGGAGTTGTCCAGCAAGGGCGCGACAGCAAAGTAATTTTGGTGAATATCGGCCCGGTTGAGGGAAAGATTCCGCTACAAGAACAAGTGCCAACCGAAAAGTTCGTTCATGGAGATCGCATCAAGGCGTTAATAGTTGATGTGCGGCAAGGTAATAAAGGGCCAGAGATTGTGTTGTCGAGGACGCACCCAAATCTAATTAAAAAGCTCTTTGCACTTGAAGTACCCGAACTAGTCACTGGCGTAGTTGAAATCATGGGCGTTGCGCGTGAAGCAGGTGCACGTTCAAAAATTGCAGTCCGTGCGCATCGAGCAGGAGTGAATCCAAAAGGTTCCTGTATTGGGCCAATGGGAGCGCGAGTGCAAGCGGTTATGAATGAATTACACGGCGAGAAAATCGATATCGTTGATTGGTCAGAAGAACCCACAACATTTATTGCTTCGGCGCTCGCGCCTTCTCGCGTCATTAGTTGCGAGGTGGTTGACCCCGAGCGGAAGCAGGCAAAGGTTGTGGTCCCTGACTTCCAGCTCTCGCTAGCCATCGGAAAAGATGGCCAAAATGCGCGTTTAGCAGCTCGCTTGACGGGCTGGCGGATTGATATCCACTCCGATGAGGTAGGCTAAGACCCGAAAGAGCACCAGAAATTAGAGGAGGGGCGCTATGAAGACGATATGTCATGCACGTTTTTCAGCTGTCCTACTCTCACAATCTGCTGTAGTTCGACTGAAATGAGAAAGCAATAGCGGCGACGCGCGTTTGATACGCGCCTAGCCACAAACTAGAGGGAGAAGTGTGGCTAAGGTCCGCGTTCATGAGCTTGCTAAAGAGCTCGGGTTAGAGAGCAAAGCTCTATTAACCAAATTGCAAGAGATCGGCGAGTTTGTAAAGTCCGCTTCCTCAACTCTTGAGCCGCCAGTTGTTCGCCGTATGCGCGATCTCTATCCCAACGCGACTCCTACACCTGATAGCGATGCACCTGCTGCCGCGAAGAAAGCGCCGGCAAAGAAGGCTGCAAAGAAAGCGTCCGCGAGTGGAAAATCTGCCAAAGGTGATGGTGCGCCGAGCGCCGAAGAGATCTCTGCGCTACTTGCAGAGTTGGGTCCGTTAGTCCCACCGCACCTTCAAGATCTCGCACAGAGCGCAGTACAGGATCCAAAGCCAACGGGGGCAATTCCGCCAGCGGGAACGCCAGCGCACGAGAGCGCTCCACCTACACCAGGGGTTCCGCCAACAAATATTCCACGGCCATCAGCACCCCCTTCACCATCTCCCTCCATGATGAATGTGCCGCGCCCACCGCAAGCTCGACCAGGGAACA
>CAZZFG010000073.1:0-1819 GCA_964653345.1 uncultured Bifidobacterium sp.
AGGTTGTATTTGACGCTTGCCATTTTTCGCAAGAGCGGGATCAATCGGTTTGATCGGCTCCATTGGACGCATGGGAATATTAGGTCGCGCAGGTGGAGTTGGCGGCTCACCCAAAGCTTCTAACGCAATTTGTCGAGCGGTTGTTGCGGCAAGAGTTGCTGCGCCGAGCGCATTCCGAGCTGCAGCTTTGGCTTCAGTGCTTTTTGCATTCGTGAATGCTGTTTTGAAATCTGCCCGCGCTTTGTTGATATCTTTCTTGAAATCATCATTAATCTCTTCGATAAGGCTGCGGTTCTCATTATCCCAAGCATCGCGGGCAACTTTGAATTTATCCATCTCAATCTTGAACGCATCTTCAGCAGCTTTTCGCAGCGCATTCCATTTTTCGAGCGCTACTTTGAACTCTTCAAGTTTGATTTTGTAAGCATCAAGTTGTTGTTGATAAGTCTGTGGCGTCGCCGATGGTGATGGCGAAGCGCTCGGGGTTGGAGTGGCGGAAGAAGTTCCGCCAGAGGTTTCGTTGGCGCTTGCGGAAGTTGCGGATAGTCCACCCAATGCGAGCGAGAGTGCGACAACTAGGACTCCGGAGATAGTCCGCGGAGAGGTGGTTGTCTCTGCCATTGAAATCCCAACCTTTCATTAATTTCTTGGCTCAATATTCGCCTGGGAATTTGTGAAGATTCTGTGAAAACTGTATCGAGAACGTTGGAGTTTGCTCGATTAGGACCCAACCCCTCCTCATCGCAGGTGCTTCCCAGTAGCCTTGCCATATGGCAATTGCGAGCTCAGGAAACGCTCATATCCTCGTAGTAGATGACGAGGCGGGGGTCCGCGACCTTCTGGGTGATGCGTTGCGGGTAGCTGGGTACTCGGTCTCTGCTGCACCTGATGGCATGTCGGCCCTGACGGCGCTTCGCAGCGCTGCGGCAGATCTCTTGATTATCGATATCAATATGCCAGTCATGGATGGATTCGAGCTCTTGGAGCAATTGCGCAAGAAGGGCGACCTGACGCCGGCGCTCATGCTTAGCGCTCGAGGTGAGAAGGCCGATATCACTCGAGGCCTACGCTTAGGCGCTGATGACTACGTAACCAAGCCCTTCGGATTAGAAGAGCTCCTCCTTCGAGTTGGTGCGATTCTGCGACGAACAAAGGCTTTGATAGTAGAGAACAGCGTTCTTCGATGCGGCGCCCTTGCGCTCGATGAAGACCAGCACAAAGTCTTCTACGGTGAAGAGGAGATTGAACTTTCGCCTACCGAATTCAAACTATTGCAAGAGTTGATGCGAAGCAAAGGTCGAGTTCTCACTAAATCTGCGCTACTTCGAGATGTGTGGGAGATTGATTTCGAAACCGAAACGAGCGTCTTGGATACCTACATTTCCTACCTACGAAAGAAATTAAATCGGGACGGCCTGGAATTTATTCGAACGGTGCGTGGCGTCGGCTACCAAATCGTGGAACCTGCGTGAGATTACCAACTCGATTCGCACTGATCGCTGGTGCGATTACTACGCTTGTCTCGTTATCAATCGGTTATTTTGCAATTTCAACTGCATTCAACTCTGAGATTAATCGAGTAGATGAATTGATGTCGAAAGTTTCAGCGCAATTAGATCCCAAGGATCCACTATCAAGCGCCGTTTTCTTGGCTGATGAGAGCGACTCTGAATTACTAGTGGCGCTCTTAGATAGTTCGGGAGAGCTCATCACCGTACGAAGCTCTGCACAAGGGGACATATTAGAACTCCCTGCATCTGAAGTGACTGCACGACTGAACAATCTTGAAACCCTCGGTGCGGATGAAAAGTATCGTGTC
>CAZZFG010000073.1:1919-4558 GCA_964653345.1 uncultured Bifidobacterium sp.
TCTGTTGAAAAAGGAAACTCAGAGGTAAATGATTTAAGTAGAGCGCTCAATCAGATGGTGGGATACCTACAGAATGCGCTGGAAGGTGAGCGACGCAACAGCCAGAAGATGCAGGAATTTATCGGAGATGCCTCACACGAGCTTCGAACGCCACTCACAGTCATCAAAGGTTATGTTGAATTGCTCGCGCGATCAGAGCAGTTAGATGGTGAAGGAAAGAAACGCGCAATCGATCGATTGACGACAGAAATAGGTCGCATGGAGAGATTAATCTCCGACTTACTATTTTTGGCGGAGATTGGCGAGCGACAGAGCACACTAGAGGATGCGGTGAACGTCTCTGATCTCCTGCGAATTCAATTAACCGATTTGAAACTTCTGGATCCTGGTCGAGAAATCGAAGATTCGATAACGCCAGAAGTTTTTATAATCGGAAACTTACCGCATATGCAGCAATTGCTCGCAAACATTTTTTCGAATATCAGACGACACACACCACAAGACTCACCTCTCTATGTCCAACTTGATTATGTGACTGAGGGTGTGCGCATTCGTATCGGCGATGGTGGGCCTGGGCTCCCGCTCGAAGTGTACGAACGAGGTGTGCAGCAATTTCAACGATTCGATACGTCACGTTCGAGAGAGAGTGGTGGTTCTGGTCTTGGCATCAGCATTATGCGTGCGATTGTCGCAGAACATAAAGGTGTTATGGAGCTTCGTAAGAGCCGCTTTGGTGGATTAGAGATCGAAATCCTCTTTCCTCTAAGCGAGAATTAAGCCGAAGAAATTATTGCGGCGGCGCACTATTTTCAATCGCACTTCGATCTTCTTCTTCTGAAGTAATGCGATTAGCGGGTTCGAGTATTCTTCTGCCAAAAGTGAGTACAAGCAGGCCAATCGAAACTGCGAGAGTAGTGCTCAGCAGCGTCAGTCGTGGCGAGAATTGGCTAGCGATGATGCCGCCGAGAGCTGCACCTAACGCCATAAATGAACCATCGACAGTCCAGATCCAACCAAGAGCGCTGACTGCAGTTCCTTTTGGTCGTACCGCTTCAAGCACCTCCCAATAGAAGACTTGCACTGCGCCGCCGAAGAAACCAATGAAGAGCGCGATAAACGCCATACTCCATCCGGGATAGGTGAGTGCAAGTGGAATCGTGGCTACCATCCAGAGCGCGTATGTGCGAAGTAAACCTTTTAGGGCGGAGGTCTTTCTCGAGATCAATCCCGCAACCAAACCTCCTGCTACCGAAGTTATCGCCAAGCACGCAAAAATTGGGCCGCTCCATCCCGGGATTTTTTCCAAAGTAGCAAATGCGGGGATTCCTACATCAAATGCGCCCCAGCCAAAACCGACAAACATTGCCTCCAGCATTAATAGTCGCATCGCAGGCAGTCGCCAGATTGCCACATGTGACTCGCTCTTTTTCTCCGGAACCCATGAGGATGAGATTTTTGTAAATCCGAGGGAGAGTCCGCCGACTGCGATGAAGAGCGCGCAGAGAACTAGCGCGCTGCTGGGATAAGGAGAGAGCGCAAGCGTTGACGCAAGTAGTGGGCCAAAGACTCGGGTCGCGTTAATAACAGAGGTATCGAGCGCGTAGGCAGTGCGAAGCGAACTTTCAGGAACAGCGACTTTCCAGAGTGGACGGACAGAGAGATTGATGGGTGGTGAGACTAATCCCATGAGAAGCGAGAGCGGCAGGATCAAACTTTTGCTGGTGGTGAATTCCAGCACGAGTAAACCAGAGGCATAGAGTGGGACCAGAATTCGAATTGGCCACTTCTGTCCCCAATGATCGAGGGCCGCACCGCGCAGACCTGCAGTAACGGAATTGGCAAAGGTATTAAGGCCCAAGGCGACGCCAGCGTATGCGACCGAGTCGGTCAAACGTTCGACTTTGAAAAAGAGCGCTAGTCCCACCATTGCATATGCCACGCGAGCGGGAAATGAGGTCAGTAGCAGTATTTTCGTGTTTCTGATCGCTAACAATTCCCCATATTTACGCACTTAGGTAAGGTACATCCATGCGCATGCGAATCAAACCTCTAGCTCTGAGCGTTGCGATACTTATGGCGCTGACAACCGCATCCAGCGCGCTCGCCGCAATCACCTACTCCGTTGAGTTCCGCGACCATTACGGCGTGACCGGCGGTTTGGAGAATTCATATATATCGAGTGGCGTTCCAGGCTATAACGTACAAGGAGAGCGACTATGCACCTCTCTATCAGATCCCAACTGTGCGATGACTGCCACGGTTTTTGCAGTACTTCCTTTTTGTCAGAGCGCCAACGAAGCAAATTGCGTGGAGTCTCTCGCCGTCACCACGCCACGGGTGAGTTCAGGAGCTGCGACGTATCTGCGGACAGTCGGAAATAAAGTCTTTGAAGCAGACCCTGCAAATGGATTACCGGCAGGTGCAAATTGGTCGCTCTTTGAAGTTCCAGCCTTGAAGAGCGCTGGTTTGCAATCAACATTCGGAGTCAAGGTTCGTGTTGAACTCCAGAAAATTCCAGTGGTGGGAGTGAAGGCAACTTCATTCTCTGCCATTGTTACGCCGTACGAGATTGGCACTACATCAGCAGCAGATAGCGTGCTCTCTAATTATATAAATCCGTTAGGGCGATCTTCGATCAG
>CAZZFG010000074.1:0-4527 GCA_964653345.1 uncultured Bifidobacterium sp.
AACATGCCAATCTGAACTATCACACCACCACGTTGTGCAGCAGCAATCGCACTATTAACTGCGCGCGGACTGCCACTGCATTCCAATACAACATCAAAACTATTCTCTGAAAGCGATTCAACGCCAACATTGATTGTCGAATCAGCTCCAACCTCTCGAGCGCGCGTGAGCGCTTCATCAAAGAGATCAGTCGCAGTAATTGATAGCGCATCAACGCTTCGAGCTGCAACAATCGATAGTAAGCCGATAGGTCCAGAACCAGAGACTAAAACTTTTTTACCTGTTAGGTCGCCAGCAAGATGCACTCCATGGAGCGCAACAGCGAGTGGCTCGGCTAGCGCGCCAACAGAAAGCGATACTCCATCTGGCAGTAACTTGACCATTGATCGCTTGACGTTGATGTATTCCGCCATCCCCCCTTGGGTATGGGGAGTAGTAGCAGCGCTTCCCATGTAACGCACTCCATGCCATAAGTGCGGTCGATCAACTAAACCGCTAATCGCTACCCCCGCTTGAGCAGGAAAGATTGCTACCGCAGATGCAACAGGAAACTCTCCGAGAGGATCAAAATCAATACGACCGGAAATCTCGTGGCCAGGTATCAGTGGCTCCTTAATGGCGAAACTGCCATTCGCGCCTTCGAAGTAATAATGTAAATCTGAGCCGCAAATTCCCACGTATGCGACCTTGACTCTCACCTCATCAGCAGCGGGCTCAAGTAGCGGCATCTCAACGATTTGGCCATCACGCTTACCCCGAATCACAAATGCGCGATTAATCTGAGGTTGATGCTCCGAAGGTGAAGTCACGATGGCAAGGGTATACCGCTCTTGGTGAGTGTGAAAGAATCCATCGTCACTGCCTTTTTCACAACAACAACTTTGGGGGCTCTAGCCATGACCGCGCGTATCGACAAAGTAGATGTAATTGTCTCTAGCCCCAGTCGCAACTTCGTGACGATCAAAATAACCACGAGTGATGGAATCGTGGGTTGGGGAGATGCAACGCTCAACGGACGCGAACTAGCAGTCGCCTCATATCTGCAAGATCACGTTGCCCCCCTTTTAATTGGACTCGACCCTGATCGCATCGAAGATATCTGGCAATTTCTCTACCGTGGCGTTTACTGGCGCCGGGGCCCAGTGACGATGGCTGCAATTGGTGGCATTGACCTCGCGCTCTGGGATATAAAAGGTAAATCTGTTAATCGCCCCGTCTACCAATTACTTGGCGGCGCAGTTCGCGAAAAAATCTTGACGTACACCCACACGGTTGGTTGGGATATCTCAGCGCTTAAAGATGCTCTCGATGTGAACCTGGCCCGCGGCTTCAAAGCGCTACGCGTTCAAAGTGGAGTCCCAGGTTTAGATTCAGTGTATGGCGTGACGCAAGGCGCTGGCGGATACGAACCAGCTTCCCGTGGTGCTTATCCAAAACTGGAAATGTGGGATTCGGGAAAATATCTACGGCATGTCCCGAAAGTTATCGAAGCTGCACGTGAGCACGTCGGACCAGATATCGAACTACTACATGATGCCCATCATCGCCTCACTCCGATTCAAGCAGCGCAACTAGGAAAATCACTAGAGCCATTTGGATTATTCTGGCTCGAAGATGTCACTCCTGGAGAGAATCAGGAGGCATTGAAGTTAATTAGAGAACATTCCACCATTCCCCTTGCGATTGGTGAAGTGTTTAACACTATTTGGGATTTCAAAGATCTCATCATCAATCAACAACTCGACTATGTTCGATGTTCCGTCATGCATGCGGGAGGAATCTCACATACAAGAAGAATTTTTGATCTCGCGGCGCTTTATGGCATCAAGTTTGGTCCACATGGACCTTCAGATATTTCTCCCATCACTATGTCCGCGTCACTTCACGTTGATATCGCAACGCCAAATCTAGGAATTCAAGAATTCATGGGTTACGACCCGCTCGTCAGCGAGGTATTCCATTCAAGCTACACATTGATCGATGGCTACCTTCATCCCGGAGATAACCCAGGTTTAGGCGTGGAATTCGACGAAAAAGCTGCCGCCAAATTCCCCTACGCACCGGCCTACCTGCCCTATGCGAGATCACTCGATGGTACGGTCACAGATTGGTGAGAGATATGTTGAGGTTGACCAGAGATAGTGCACCAAGCTCTGCCACGATTTTGAGTAAGGCGCCGGAGCTTGGAATTGTTCATATTGGTTTAGGAAATTTCCATCGCGCGCATTTTGCAGTACATACTGCTCAAGCCATCGCGCACTCCGGTGGAGACTGGGGAATCTATGGTTACTCACTTCGAAGTGCAACAACTGCAGAGAAGTTAGCAGCGCAAGATTTCCTCTACTCGGTCGTTGATATCCACCCTGATTCAGAGCAAACGCTCATCCCTGGAATTCACGTTGGCGCCTCTGGTGGCCCAGAAGCGCTCGCGGAGGTCTTGAACTTTCTCGTCGATGAGAGAACTCGGATCATCTCGCTCACCATCACCGAATCTGGCTATTGCTACTCGACCGAAACCGGTGGACTTGATCAACGTCGCAGCGAGATCATCGACGACCTTCACGATCTCACAGCGCCCCACTCTGTCATAGGGCTACTTGCTAAAGCGTTGCTTATGCGAGCAGTACAAGAGCGCAGCCCGGTGACAATACTCAGTTGCGATAACCTCACATCCAATGGAGCCACTACAAAAAGAGTGCTCCTGGAATTTGCCGCAAAACTCTCGGCCCCTGATTCGCAACTTCTCACTCACTACATCAATGAAAAGGCTTCGTTTCCAAATTCAATGGTCGATCGAATTGTGCCAAGCACTGAAGAGCGCCATCGCGAACTAGTTGCGGCACGGTTGAATATCGCAGATCAAATCCCAGTGCCAGCAGAGAAGTTCTCTATGTGGGTCTTAGAAGACAACTTCATCGCCGGTCGTCCTGCCTGGGAGCGCGCAGGGGTGCTATTTAGTAACGAAGTCGACCGATTTGAAACGATGAAATTGCGTCTGCTCAACGGCTCTCATTCCTTACTCGCGTATGTCGGGGCTTTAGCAGGTAAAGAGACAGTGCCGCAGGCGCGCTTTACTCCATATATAGAGAGCGCAGTCCGCGCCTTTATGAAAAAAGAGATGCTGCCTACCTTTGCCATGCCAAGCCAAGTCGATGCGGATCAATACATCGAGGATCTCTTCTCGAGATGGTCAAACACGGTTCTCTCCGATACAACAGCGCGCATTGGATCTGACGGCTCGATAAAACTTCCGCCGCGAATCACGCAAACCAGCCTCTGGCATGGCCAGGCAGGAAAGGCCACCCCATTAACGGCGCTCATTCTTGCGGCTTGGCTCGCATGCGTTGCACCGCCGCGAGGATTTGAGCCCGGCCCCATTGCTCGGGCAATGAAGGATCCAGCGCTCGGTTACCTTGGAGAGTTGAGCGCAGCAGGGCAAACACCAGAGCAGATAGTCGAGTCCTTATTTAGCGAAGGGCGAATTTTCACGAAAGATTTGAATGCTCTCGCGCGATTGAAAGCGGATGTTTCCTATTACTTCGAAAAAATTCGAAGCGAGGGCATCGAATCAGCAACGCTCGATGCGCTCAATCAGTAAGAACTAGCGCAACCTAGTTAGCGCTTCGAGAACCCGGATGGACACTTCGGCGCGGTTCCGGAAACTTTCTTCACCACTTTCCCCTTCACGCAGGTGATAGAAATTCGCTTCGCTGGCTTTGTTGGCTGAGCAGACTGTGCAGTACTAGGTTTCGTTGGCTGCGCACTCTGAGCACTCGGCGCCGGCGCAGCTGGAGAACCTTGACTCAGTTTAATTTTCAGCGTTGGCGATGAGAAGGTAAACCCACGAGCTTTCAAGCGCAGCCAACCACCCTCTTCTTTCACGCTCTCGGTAGCTAACGTACTCTCGCCACCATCGCTATTGACCACTGAGACCGTTGCGTAGAGTGGGCCGGCGCCTTCGAAACCATAAATACATCGGGCAATCTTTGAACTCATTACGAGGTCATACGATCCCTGGAAGATTGAGTTATCTGGATTGAGGTGCAGGCCTGCGACTTTGTAATTTAAGAATCCATCGCTGTACTTGGGTGGTCCTGCAGCGTAGGTCAATGAATTTGTCGTTACTAATCCAATTAACGAACTTACCGAATCTGTTCCAAGAATCGCCCCAACAACCTGACTTGCTTCCGGCACGCACTTCGCAGCGCTCGCACCAAGGCCAGTGATATCGCTAATTGATTTATTACCTGATGTTAATGGGTTACTCAGCCCGCCCAAGCCGCCCAAGCCACCAGCGCCGCCGCCACCAAGTACAGAAGAGATACTTCCTAGTGGATTACCCACGCCCAAGTTATCTGCAGCTGAGCTTGCTACAGACTCAACGCCCAATGATCTAAACGACCACACTTCATCGAGCACGGTTGCCTTCTTGTTAAAAAAGTTTTCAAAGAAGAGGAATTGCTCTAACGAGGTATCTTGAGATGAATCGTATTTAATCCCCCCGCCATCTTGGAGCGGAGTCTTTCC
>CAZZFG010000075.1:0-4458 GCA_964653345.1 uncultured Bifidobacterium sp.
CAATCAAGTAATCTTCAAAGTACTCTTTCATTTGGCAAGCTCCTGGTTATATTGCGTATAAGTGGCTGCTATGTCATCGATATCTTTGCTAGAGAAGTTCTTCTCTTTGAGAATCTTATGAATGATGAGCGAGCTTTGATATTGCACATCTGGCCATCCAAGAAAACGTGGTCGGACCCATGCGCGCTCTAAGGTGCGTAGCGTGTTGTTGAAGAAATTACGAGTAATTGCATTGGCATGGGGAGCTTTCCATGCAGCTAGGTTGCCGGGTTGTCCTCCAGCATCTACGTAGGTAGTAGATTGGATTTCGGGAAGTGAGAGCAAGATTGCAACTTTCGCTGCAAGTTCGACGTTCTTGGCAGCTGAAGAGATTGCGATACCTGCGCCACCTAATTGAGATCCAGAGGCTAATCCGTCGAAAGAAGGCACATCGTCGTAGACAATAGGACGAGTTCTAAATCCATCGCGAGAGTAATTGGTATAACCGTACATACAAATGCTGTAGTGCTCTTTATCTGTAGTGACTAAGAATTCAGCGGCTTCAATTGGATTCATTGAAAGACATTGTGCGGGTACGACTTTTGCAAGATTGATCATGAAGGTAAGAACTTCGGCTGCAGCGGCTTTATTTACGTATTCATGGGTTGAGCAAAGCGCGCTCCCTTTTTGCGCAAGCAACGTGGCGAATGTGGAGAAGGCATCAACTGGTTTATGTGGCCAGAGCACCAAGCCTTCTCGACCTGCCTCGAGCACCTCGTCCCAGAAGACCAGCCCTTTTGAGGTCTTATCTGGACGATATGCGCTTACCTGTGCTGCGGTGTCGATTGCTAGGGCCCAATGTTTACCTCTATATATGTAGGAATCGTGCGATGCGCCAACTGAGGTCCTGGCCAACAAGTCCAGATCTTCGTCAGAGGCGACATCTTCCAGAGCAATCACTGCATTGGCATGAACTGCATCAGGAACGTGCGGGTGATCGATAATCATCAAGTCGTGGTCGCCATAGAACTCACTAATGTGTTGATCCCCGAACGCAAGAAGAGATCTTGCGCTCCAATCAACCGATACATTTAATTGTTCCTGGAGTAGTGCATCAGAGTTGACTAAACAATCTAGTCCGCGAGGATGATCCCAAGTCATTCCTCTAAGTTTTTGGGTTGTCATTAGCTAAGCAACTCCTTGATGGCATCTGCGATGTGGGTGCGGGCAATAATCCCATCATCAATGACCTTCCCACAATTGAAGAAGCCATGAATCATCCCTGGATAGTCTCGATAAATCACGCGCACGCCATCTTTCTTTAGTTTTTCTGCGTATTGTGAACCATCATCACGAAGTACATCGTATTCAGCTGTAATGATGATTGTCGCTGGCAAACCCGAAGCGCTACTGCTATTTAGAGGGACCGCATAATGATTTTCATAATCATGTGTGCCATTGAGATAAAGACTCCAGAGCCAGCTCATTGTCCGCTTTGATAGCCCATACCCAACGGCATTTGCGTTATAAGAGTCCGTGTCAAAATCGACTCCCACACATGGATAGATAAGCAGTTGATATGCAATCTCAAATTTCTTCTCGTCGCGGTTTCGTAGCGCTACTCCTGCAGCCAGATTTCCGCCAGCGCTATCTCCGCCAACACCAATCTTCTTCGTATCGATACCCAGCTGATCTGCATTGCTAAAAACCCAAGCCAGTCCAGTAAAACAATCATTATGAGGAATAGGGAATTTATGTTCGGGAGATTTTTGATAGTTAACTGAAACAATCACCGAATCAGTCATCTTGGCTAGTGCGCTTAGTTGTGCGTCGTACATATCGACTGAGAAGTAGGACCAACCTCCACCGTGAAAATAAACCATGCCATTTTTCAGATTCTCTCCAGCAGGTTGATAGATCCGTACAAGTAAGTCGGCCGTCTCGCCAGGTATAAATCGATTGGAAATATGGATGTTTGGGGTTACTTCGCCAGCGATAGTCATATCTGCATATGCGCCCGCTCGACCAACGGGAATGGGGATATCAATTAACTCCGGCGCATCTGCACCCGGTGCCAAAAAAGCCTCGCATTGCGGATGCAGAGCCACGGTCTACTCCTTATTCCTTGATAGAACCTGCGAGCATTCCTCGGATCAAACGCTTCTGCGAGACCAAGAACATGAGCATGATTGGTAGCGCAATCAAGATTCCAGCAAGGGCGATTTCCGGCTTATAGATCGGAACTGAGGTTGCGCCGATACCAGGGTTAATTGCAGGTGTCGAGTAGAACAAGAACCCTAGGCCAAGCGGCAATGTGTAGTTCTGTCCGGAATAGAGCATCACATATGGCATGAAGTAATTGGCCCAGTTTCCAATGAAAGCAAAGAAGGCGAGCAAGCCAAGAAGTGCTCCCGACAGTGGGAGTGCAATTCGAGAGTAGAGCTGCCAATCGCTGCAACCATCAAGGCGAGCCGATTCGTACAGCTCAGGTGGAATAGTTGTTGAGTAATAGATGTAGGAGAGAAATGCTCCAAATGGGTAAAGCGAAGAAATCAAGATAACCGACCATGGATTATCAACGAGTTTCACTTTGTCCATCATTACGAAAAGCGGAATCACAAGCGCAACGGGTGGAATGAGCATCATGATTAGCGTGCTAATAAGGAAAGTTCTCTTGAATCGAATCTTCGAAGCTGAAATCACGAAACCAGCTAATGAGGCAGTGATGGTCGCGATGATCACAATCGCAGCGTTGAAAAGAACTGAGTTGATTACCCAACGACCGATTACGCCGTTATCGAAGAATTGGAGATTCTGCCAAGCGTTCCAGTAGCCCTTGAAACTTCCGAAAGCGAGTGGATTACGGGAACTTAGTTCAGGGTCAGTCTTTGAGGCTGCAAGTACTAGCCAGAGCATAGGCACGACACTGATGACAGCGAAGAAGATAAGCCAAGAATTGACGAAGAACATCCCGATGCGGCCCTCTTGGCGCATGGGCTTTGACTTCTTCTTTGTAGGTTGCGGTGAAGTCACTGTTGCACTCATATATCCGCCTTCTCAGTATCTTTCTTATTTCTGATGGTCTTGTCGTCGAACATGTCAGTCTTGAAAATAACAACGAGCGCGCCAATCATGCTCGGAATGAGCAAGATGATAGAGAGCGCTGAGGCGCCACCGAAATCACCGCTCTTGAATGCAAGCTCATAGCTAAGTTGGTCAAATGACCAAGCGTTTGCGATACCGGTGTAGACGCTACTTGTTAAGAGTTGTGGTTCAACGAAAATCTGTAGTCCGCCTGCAAAGAGAAGTACGGCCATGTAAATCACGTACTTACGAATCAGTGGGAGTTTGATACGAACGGCAAGCTGGAATGCGGAGCAGCCATCCACGCGAGCAGCCTCGATAATCTCGGACGAGATACTTTGTAAGGATCCATATTGAATCAAGATCCAGTTTCCAGCGATGGTAAAGAAAGTCATGATGGCGATGATGTAAACCAGATTTTTCGTCTGCCAGATTTGGGTCGCAGATTCAATACCGAGAGCATTAAGAATAGATTTGATAGGGCTGATAGTCGGTTCAAGAATTGCCCACCAAACGAGAACAGCGACTGCTCCAGAGATTGATGCAGGAATGATGTAAGCCATTCGCAGATACTTACTCCAACGGGAATGGCGAACATCAAGCATGAGAGCCATCATGATGACAACAATCAAGGTAAGCGGTACATAAATTGCCATAAAGCCAAGAACGTTCTTTAGCGCTTGTGGAAAGCGAAAATCTGAGACCACAATTTTGAATGCATCCCAACCGCCATCGGGGTTGGTAAGTGACTCGCCTGGCACTTCTCTGACTGCCATGATCAAAGGAATGAGTCCGAAAGCAATAAGCAAAATGAGATAAGGCGCGAGCATAAGTTTCATCAGAATGCTGCGCTGTTTATATTTTTTAACTTTTGCCATTCATTCTCCTTTAGAGCGCTCAATCCTTAATTCATTTAAGAAGCGGCGGACTTGTTTTACCAAATCCGCCGCTCGATACTGCGTGTAATTCTTACGAATTACTTAGTTGTGACCTCATAGCCCAATTGCTGAGCAAGATTTGAGGTGTAGGTTGCATATGCTTCAAGAGCCTTTTGAATGTCTTTCGACTTCGCAAGCTCAGGTGCATATGCAGCGCCCCATGCGCCATCAGCGTCGTAACGAACTGGCTTTACGCCGGTCCATACTTTGCCAGCCTGTGCAGCCATTGCTGCATATGGGGAGCCGTTGTAGTAGGTGTCAGCATCGATCTTTGCCTTCCAGAGCTTGTTGCCCTTGATATATGCAGGGAAGGTAGGAGCACCAGTGCTGCCATCTGGGTTCTTTACAGTGACAACGTTTCGCTTGTCGCCAACCATGAAGATTGCGAAATCGAGCGCTGCGCGTGGGAACTTAGCGTGTGGAGAGATCGTGTAGATACCGCCACCCCACTCACCAG
>CAZZFG010000076.1:0-4420 GCA_964653345.1 uncultured Bifidobacterium sp.
GAATATGCCCAGAGCGAACAAGGGCCACTTTCCGGAAGTAAAACCACTCTCTCGTTGTTAGGGTAATTACATTACTAGCGAGAAAGCAGGGGAACCGTGGGACTAATTACCCCAGATAGCCCAGTAGCGCGAGGAGCGCGATCGGGTGGACAACTCGATGACGAGGTGTACCACCGACTATTGCAAGAGCGAATTATTTTCCTCGGATCAGTAGTGGAAGATTCCATGGCCAATGCGATTGCAGCACAGCTGCTCCTGCTTGCCGCCGAAGATTCCGAGAAAGACATTTACCTCTACATCAATTCGCCCGGCGGTTCGATCAGCGCGGGTATGGCCATTTACGACACGATGCAATACATCAAGAACGATGTGGCAACTGTCGCAATGGGACTCGCTGCATCGATGGGTCAATTCTTGCTCTGTGCAGGCGCACCAGGAAAACGTTATGCGCTGCCACATGCGCGAATCATGATGCACCAACCATCTGGCGGTATCGGCGGAACGGCAAGCGATATCAAAATTCAAGCAGAACAGATGGCGGCCACCAAGAAATCCATGGCTGAACTCATTGCTTTCCACACTGGTCAAACAATCGACACAATCCAAGAAGATTCAGATCGCGATCGTTGGTTCACTGCCGATCAAGCAAAAGAGTATGGCTTTGTTGATCACGTCGTGCGTTCTGCTCGACAAGTATCCGGAAGCGGAGGAACGCAGCGATGAAAGATTCGATGAGTAACAACTTTGAGATTTCCAATCGATACGTCCTTCCTGTTATCGAGGAGAAGACTTCTTACGGCTTCAAGCGTATGGATCCGTACACCAAACTCTTCGAAGAGCGGATCATCTTCCTTGGCACGCCAATCGATGACACGGTAGCCAATGATGTAATGGCACAGCTGCTGACCTTGGAATCGATGGATCCAGATCGCGACATCATGCTTTACATCAACTCACCTGGTGGATCGTTTACCGCGCTCACCGCGATCTACGACACGATGCAATTCGTCCGTCCTGACATCATGACCATCTGCCTCGGACAAGCAGCATCAGCTGCAGCAATCATTTTGACCGGTGGTACGAAGGGCAAGCGCTACGCTCTCGAGAACTCACGTATCTTGCTTCACCAACCTTCAAGCGAAGGTGGCGGACAGGGTTCTGATATCGAGATTCAGGCGAAGGAAATCATGCGTATGCGTGATCTCCTCGTGGATATGCTCGCAAAGCATTCCAATCGAACCCCAGAGCAGATCACCAAAGATATCGACCGCGACAAGATCCTCACCGCACAAGAGGCGGTTGAGTGGGGACTGATTGATCAGGTCCTCTCAACACGTAAGGCAAATAGCGGAAAGTAATCGCAGTTCGGGGTCGTCCTCTAATAGCGAACAGGAATTAATCGGTAAAACCCGGCGCACGTCGGGTTTTTTCCGTAGCCTTTACTCACGTAACTCGCATTAATCGGCGCGCCACGCATAGGAGCGCCTAACAGGGAAGGGAGCGCTTCATGCCACGCATCGGTGAAAGCAGCGAACTTCTCAAGTGCTCCTTCTGCGGTAAGTCCCAGAAGCAAGTTAAAAAATTAATCGCTGGCCCCGGCGTGTATATCTGTGATGAATGCATCGAGCTCTGTACCGAAATTATCGTCGAAGAACTCTCAACAGCAAGCGCGGTCTCGCTCCAAGAACTTCCGAAGCCGCATGAGATCTTCGAATTTCTCAATCAATATGTAATTGGCCAAGACCGCGCCAAGAAATCCCTATCCGTTGCCGTCTACAACCATTACAAGCGAATCCAAGGTGGCGAAAGCTCTCGCGAAGGTGCAGTTGAACTAACCAAGAGCAACATTCTCCTACTTGGACCAACCGGTTGCGGTAAAACGTTGCTTGCACAAACTCTTGCGCGCATGCTCAACGTGCCATTTGCAATCGCTGATGCCACTGCGCTCACCGAAGCAGGTTACGTCGGCGAAGATGTCGAGAATATTCTCCTGAAATTAATTCAAGCTGCCGATTTTGATGTCAAGCGTGCAGAGCGCGGAATCATCTACATCGATGAGATCGATAAGGTCGCACGCAAGAGCGAGAATCCTTCTATCACTCGCGATGTATCCGGCGAAGGTGTGCAACAGGCTTTGTTAAAGATCATCGAAGGCACAACAGCCTCAGTACCGCCGCAAGGTGGTCGCAAACATCCGCACCAAGAGTTCATTCAGATTGATACGACAAATGTTCTTTTCATCGTTGGTGGCGCATTCGCAGGGCTCGACAAAATTATTGAAGGACGAATGGGTGGCAAAGGACTTGGCTTCAACGCAACGCTCCAGAGCGCAGCCGAGCGAAATGCCAGCGACATCTTCAGCCATGTTCTGCCAGAGGATCTCCTGAAGTTCGGCATGATTCCCGAATTCATCGGACGCCTGCCCGTAATCACAAGCGTCGATGCCCTCGATCATGAGGCGCTCATGCAGATTCTTACGGAGCCAAAGAATGCGCTCACTCGCCAGTACCAAAAGCTTTTCGAACTCGATGGCGTCGAACTTGAATTCACACCAGACGCGCTCACCGCGGTTGCCGAGCAAGCGATCAAGCGGGGAACTGGCGCTCGAGGGTTACGTGCCATCATGGAAGAGGTCTTGCTGACAGTGATGTTCGATACTCCAAGTCGAAAAGACATCGCCCGCGTCATCATCACCGCCGAATCAGTCACCGAAGCGGCCCCGCCGACATTGGTACTGCGGGCTGAAGGCGACCAACAGAAGGACGCAGAAAAAAGCGCCTGAGGAACGCCTAAGATTGCGCCCTATGGCAGCCGAACGCGAATTACCCACCCACTTTTCGCCTGCCGAGCTTGAGGCGCCGCTCTACCAGAGTTGGATAGAGCGCGATTACTTCTCCGCAGATGCCAATTCGCAAAAGCCACCATTTTGTATCGTCATCCCACCGCCGAATGTCACCGGAAGCTTGCACATCGGCCATGCCCTTGACCACACACTTCAAGATACGTTGACGCGACGACGTCGGATGCAAGGCTACGAAGCGCTCTGGTTGCCCGGAATGGATCACGCGGGAATTGCCACGCAAAATGTTGTCGAAAAACAATTAGCGCAACAACAGCCACCAAAATCTCGACATGACTTAGGCCGTGAAGAGTTTGTGAAGAAAGTGTGGGAGTGGAAGGCCGAATCTGGCGGAGCAATCCTTGGTCAGATGAAGCGATTAGGCGATAGCGTCGACTGGAGTCGCGAACGCTTCACTATGGATGAAGGGCTCTCGCGAGCCGTACTTACGATATTCAAACGACTCTACGAACAAGAGCTCATCTATCGCGCAGAGAGAATTATCAATTGGTGCCCGCGCTGCTTAACCGCACTAAGTGATATCGAAGTGGAACATAGCGATGATGCAGGAGAGTTTGTGCAGGTTCGCTACGGTGACGACCAACTAAATATCACTGTTGCAACTACTCGACCGGAAACGATGTTGGGTGATGGAGCGGTTGCGGTCCACCCTGATGACGATCGTTACAAACATATGATCGGTAAGGAAGTCTTACTGCCGCTGGTCAATCGCATGATTCCGATTATCGCTGATGAATTAGTTGAGCCAGAGTTTGGTACTGGCGCGGTCAAAGTTACCGCCGCACACGATCCAAATGATTTTGAAATGGGTCGACGTCACAATGTGCCGATGATTGTCATCATGAATGAGCACGGCATCATGGAGGGAACGGGCACCGAGTTTGATGGAATGGATCGTTTCGAAGCCCGTAAAGCAGTTGTCGAGCGGCTGCGTGAGATGGGTCGAGTCGTTTCAGAGAAGCGGCCATATATCCATGCGGTTGGACACTGCTCTCGCTGCGATACCACGGTAGAGCCTCGCCTTTCGATGCAGTGGTTCGTAAAAGTTGCTCCACTTGCTAAAGCTGCGGGAGATGCAGTTCGCAACGGGCTAGTGACGATTGAGCCGGCCGAATTAGCGCCGCGATATTTCGAATGGGTCGACAACATGCACGACTGGTGCATTTCCCGCCAACTCTGGTGGGGCCATCGCATCCCTGTTTGGTATGGCCCAAATGGTGAAGTGCTAGTCGTAGGTCCTGATGAGCAAGCGCCAACCGGTGCGGGTTGGGAACAAGATCCAGATGTTCTTGATACGTGGTTCTCGTCTGCGCTCTGGCCGTTCTCAACCTTGGGCTGGCCGGACAAGAGTGAAGATCTTGCGAAGTTTTATCCGACAAGCGTCCTAGTTACCGGATATGACATTCTCTTTTTCTGGGTCGCAAGAATGATGATCTTCGGTTTGTTTGCGATGGATGGCAAACCACCATTCCACACGATCGCATTACATGGTTTGGTCCGAGATAAATTCGGAAAGAAGATGAGTAAGTCTCGCGGAAACACCATCGATCCACTGGAGTT
>CAZZFG010000077.1:0-4398 GCA_964653345.1 uncultured Bifidobacterium sp.
TACACCATGGCGGAACCCGTATTCTCTCGTATCTTCTCCCCCTTTTCGACCACGCCCTACGCAAGAGCGCTCGGCGCTACCCTTGGCAGGTATGAACACGCCAACCTCCGCGACCACTCCCGGATCTGGGGGGATTCGAACCCGGATGAGCAGCGCCGCGCGGCGCGAGCAGATCATTGAAATGGCGGTCACAACATTTGCCGAGAGCGGCGTCGAGGGAACCAGCGTTGAAGATCTGGCAGCTGGAGCTGGCGTCTCCAAGCCTCTGATCTATGAACACTTTGGCAGTAAAGAGGGTCTCTATGCGGTCGTCGTCGACCGAGAGATGCGGGCGCTCCTAGAGATGATTTCGAATACTTTGGAATCAGGTCGCCCACGCGTGCGCGCCGAGCGCGCAGCCCTTGCCTTCCTCACGTATATCGAAACGCGCAGCGATGGTTTTCGATTGCTCGTGCGCAACTCTCCCGTCGGTGGGCAGAGCGGTTCCTTTGCCACTCTCTTAAGTGAAGTGGCCGCACAGGTAGAACATATTTTCATCGATGAGTTAAGTTCACGTGGATTCGATCGCGAGATGGCCCCTATGTACGCATCGATGCTCGTTGGCATGGTTGCACTTACTGGACAATGGTGGCTCGACGCACGCACATTCACGCGTGAAGAAGTTGCAGCGCACATCGTCAACTTAGCGTGGAACGGTTTGAGTGAATTAGAAGTTCGTCCACGTCTCTCTTTTGAGGGTCGAATTAAACATGAGCGATAATCGCGATGAGGTTGATGCATTAGTAGCGGCATGGCGACGGGAACGACCTGATTTAGATGTTGCACCGCTTGAAGTGTTAAGCCGGATTACTCGACTTGCCCGCCAATTGGATATCGCACGGCGCGCAGCCTTCGCAAAACATGGACTTGAGACGTGGGGTTTTGATGTACTTGCAGCCCTTCGTCGCGCAGGTGCACCGTATCAACTCACGCCAGGGCAATTGATTCATGAGAATCTCGTGACAAGTGGCACAATCACCAATCGCCTTGATCGATTGGAGAGCGATGGATTACTTGCGCGCCATCCTGACCCATCTGATGGCCGCGGCACATTGGTGCGGATCACGAGCAAAGGCATCACTGTCGTAGATGCCGCATTGGTTGATTTACTTAATCGCGAAAAAGAATTATTGCAATCAATTAAAAGTAGTGAACGCGATGAACTAGCAAGTTACTTGAGTCGTATGTTGACGCAATTTGAAAGTGAGAACGGCGAATAATCAGTTTTCAAGAACTCTAGGGCCGCCCACTGGACTATGCGCCCGACCCAATTGTGAAACGGCACCCGTAGAAGAGAGTGCTACCGCTAGATCGATAGATGCCTCCTCGCTCTTGGCCAGGAAAGCGACGGTCGGCCCAGAGCCTGACACCAGAGCGCCGATGGCACCAGATTCCATCCCGGCAGAGAGGGCTAATTTCAAAGCTGGCTTTAGCGAGCAAGCAGCTGGCTGTAAATCGTTGACGAGAGATTTGCCAAGGGCGATTGGGTCACCGCTACTTAACGCATGCATCAATTCCTCGCTCACGCGTGGCTGACGCTGTGCAAACCCTTGTCGTAATCGATCACATTCTTCATAAACAGCTGGAGTAGATAGCCCTTGCGACGAGTACGCCAAGACCCAATGAAATGTTCCACGAGCGAGCGCTGGTGTAAGTCGATCGCCACGTCCTGTGCCTACCGCGGTTCCTCCCGTTAATGAAAACGGAACATCGCTACCTAACTGACGAGCAAGCAGAATCAATTCATCTTTGCTCATTCGCGTTTCGTATAGAGAATCAAGTGCAACCAGTACGCCTGCAGCGTTTGCGCTGCCACCGGCCATTCCACCAGCTATCGGAATCTGTTTCTTAATCTCGATGATTAAATCAAGGGGAACTTTTTTCCGTTGCGCAAATAATTGCGCCGCCTTGTATGCAAGATTCTTATTGTTCGTCGGTAAATTGGCGATGTGTGGGTTGTCGCCGCTAAATCGAAGCGTGATACCTGAACCACTCTCTCCTGGGCGCACATTAATTTCGTCATAAAGCGAGACCGCTTGAAAGACTGTTGCTAAATCGTGATAACCATCATCACCTTTGGCGCCCACTGATAACTGCAAATTGATTTTTGCAGGGGCTTTTACAACTGTCATGGTTCTACCCTAATGACATTTAGCTGGAAATGCCTCGCGCAATAACGATGAAGTCATCAAGTGTCAGATTCTCAGCTCGGGCAGTTGGGTCGATACCCAACTCCGTCAATCGCGCGGATGCTTGCTCGCTCGAACCAAGGAACGTTGCCAACGATGCACGGAGCATCTTTCGTCGTTGTGCGAATGCCTTATCAATCACTGCAAATGTCCGGTTACGCAACGTCTCATCACTTGCTGCCGGGTGGCTCTTTCGATTAAACGCAAGTAAGAGTGAATCCACGCGGGGCGCAGGCCAGAAGACCTCACGCGAAATAGCGCTGGCTACCGTTGCATCCGCCCACCAGCGCAACTTGACGCTAGGGACTCCGTAGACCTTGGAACCTGGCTTTGCCGCCAGGCGCTCGGCAACTTCTGCCTGAACCATGACTATTCCACGGGAGATAGTCGGGAAATACTCAAGCACATGTAAAAGCACCGGGACTGAGACGTTATAAGGCAGGTTGGCCACCAGGATTGTTGGTGACTTTCCCGATGCAATAGTGGTGATGTTCATAGCATCATCATTAATGACCACTACATCAGAAACTTTCGCGGGCAGATGGGCTGCGATAGTTAAGGGCAATTGCTTCGCTAATCTGCCATCAATTTCAATTGCAACGACCGTTTTCGCCTCAGCGAGTAGCGCGAGCGTTAATGATCCAAGCCCAGGGCCAATCTCAAGGACCACATCGGAGCTGTGCACCTGCGCTAGTCGAACAATCTTTCGACAAGTGTTGCCATCGACGACGAAATTCTGACCCAAAGACTTAGATGGTCGTAAGTCGAGCCGTTGGGCGAGCTCTCTAATCTCACCTGCGCCGAGCGTTGCAGCTGGTGGTGGATTCTGCGTCAAGAGAAATCACCGAATAGCCCAAGCGCGTTTGAGCGCGTCGCATCACATAGTTCTTCCACTGGACGATCAAGCACCTCAGCCATGAAGCGAATCGTGCGTGCAATCTGGGCTGGTGAATTAAGAGCGCCACGATAGGGCGCTGGCGAAAGGAATGGTGCATCTGTCTCGACAAGAAGATTTGCAAGCGGCGTGATGGCGAGCGCTTCGCGCAGCCCTGGCGCATTTTTGAAAGTAACCGTTCCAGAGTACGAAAGGAAATATCCCGAACGAACACATTCCTTCGCCATCTGAGCATCTCCGGAGTAACAGTGGAAGATGACTTTTTCAGGAGCGCCCTCTTCTTTTAAGACTCGAAGGATGTCATCGTGTGCATCGCGATCATGGATGATAAGCGCCTTATTTGTTCGTTTTGCTATCGCGATGTGTGCTCGAAATGAGAACTCTTGTTTCTCGCGGAGCTCTTCAGGGGTGCGAAAGTAATCAAGCCCGGTCTCCCCGATGCCACGCACGCGAGGATGAGCGGCTAACGCTTCGATCTCCCGGAGTTGTTCATCGAGGTTCGCCACCACCGGCGCCTCGTTTGGATGGAGCGCAACGGCGGCCAGCGCTCGCCCGACCCATGCCTGTGCAACGCCCACCGACCATCGCGATTGCTCTAAGTCATACCCAATCTGGACTACTTGTTCGATTCCGACAGATGCAGCTTCATCAAGAACTGCTCTGACCTCTTCAGAATCAGGAGCGGCTTTCGCAATTAATTCGATATGGCAATGTGAATCAATGGTGGGGGAAGGAAGTGGTTCTGGCAGTGGCGCTGGGATGCGATCAATATCGCGATTGTGGCGATCACTCACCCGCGCTGCTCCTCGCTAGCGGTCTCAGGAAGACGAGGAAAGAGCACTTCTCCGCGACTAGTCTGCGCACCCATAGGCAACTGACCCCATCTGGCTACATCGTCTATTCGTTGTGCGGATAGCTCGCCTAGAACAGTAGCTCCGAGAGCTCGCCAAAGTTTTTGACTCGTCTGCGGCATCACTGGATGAAAGAGCACGGCAAGAATTCGTAACGATTCACATGTTGCATAGAGAACGCGATCGAGTTCACTCTTATTAGCAGGATCTTTTGCGAGCACCCAAGGAGCCTTCTCTGTTACATAACCATTGACGTTCTTGCACAACTCGAGAATTGCAAGAATGCCACCTTGGAAATCTAGCGCTGCAATCTTCTCATCAGCAGCTGCCACTGCAGCTGCGGCGACATTTGCCAATGCAGGCTCTTGTGCAACGGCTGGAATCTTTCCGTCACAGTATTTCTCAATCATCGCAATCGCTCGCG
>CAZZFG010000078.1:0-4344 GCA_964653345.1 uncultured Bifidobacterium sp.
TTTTGCTGGCCAGACTTTCTGCCTGCCAAGTAAGACTCGATCATCTTTATCGCGGACGAGAACTATCACTGCGCTATCAGTCCGCGGATAGTGCTCACTATCGTCGGTGCGACATTTACGTACTGAACCAGCGAGCGCGCTGTAGGTATGTGCACCGCAACGCGCGCAATGGGTGTGGGTGTCGTGCCAGTTCGCGAGCGCTACTGCGTGCACCGCTGCACCAATTTCAATCTCCGTCGCTACTAAACCAGCTTCGCGCAGCGTCTGCAGTTTCTCAGTAATGGCTGCATCCTCTGCGAAAGGAGCGTTAATCGCGAAGTAACCGGTTCCAGAGTCATCGAGGCCAAGGAAATAACGCTCGCCTTCCGGCGCCACGGCAGGATCCAACCAATGCAGCGTCTCTGTAAAAAGGAATTTCCCTTTGTGAACTTGGAATACCTTGCCCGATGCAAATAATGAATCGAGCGCTGCCTCATCGGTGCGCAGATGCGCAGCGCGATCAAGGTGGGCGCGGGCAAGCGAGAGATTCATTAGCGCAAGGCTCATAAGTGGCGAGCCTATCTAATTTAGCTCTACGGTTCACAGGTGAAGATCGCCACCTGGAACATCCTCCATGGGATGGCTGTGCCTGAAGGCGTCATCCATAACGAACGCCTCGTGCAGGCCGCACGTGCGCTTGATGTGGATGTTCTGGCGATTCAGGAGGTTGATTTCTTCCAAGAGCGTTCGCAGTACGCGGATCAATGTGCGCTCATCGCAGATGGACTCGCTGCACCACACATTTCGCGCGGTATCGCTCTTCGCGGCACCCCGGGTGAGAAGTGGGAGAAATTCGATGGCCACTCTTCTGTGGCAGAACACCTCACGCAGGCAAGCGGTTCTTACTACGGAAATGGCATCGTCTCGCGCATTCCCATTGTCACCGAATTTCGACTTGAGCTAGGTCGCTCCAAAGTCGGAGCACCACTCGCGATTCCGCAAACTCCCCCAGGTGCAAGTAAGCCGAAAATCAAATTGATTTATATCCATGATGAGCCACGAGTTGCACATGCCGTTCACTTGGCGAACGGCATCACCATAATCAATACTCACCTATCGTTTGTACCGGGAATGAATGTTGTGCAACTGCGAAAGATTCATCACTGGGCTAAAGCTCTTCCAGGAAAAAAGATTCTCTTGGGTGACTTCAATTTGCCGGGGAAATTACCAGCGAAGATTATGAAATGGCGCGGAGCGGCAGAGCAATTCACCTATCCCTCATGGGGAGCTAAAGTGCAATTCGACCATATTTTGTTGGGTGATTCGGCGATTACCGTTGCGCGGAAACTCGAGTTTGTCCGAGGTGTGGTTTCTGTTAGCGATCATCTGCCGCTAGGAATTGAGATTTCGGAGTAGCTTTTACTTACTTTCTACCGGCACACGATTTATGAGCGCGAGTAGCCCGTCGTAATCTAAGAGGTCACTTGGCCGAACGGTTTCTTCTGATGAGACGTAATGGAAAGCAGCCCGCACTTTCGATAACTCCACATCTTCAATTTCTGCAAAGGCAAGTCGGTACACAGCAAGTTGAATCGCAGCATTTGCTAATTCATCACCGCTCTTAGCAGAGCCAGTCTTCCAATCGACGACATCGAAGGTGCCATCGCCATTTTTATAGACAGCATCCATCCGACCGCGCAAGATCGTGCCATCGATACTCCGTTCAAAGGGAATTTCCACTCGATATGGCTGGCGGGTGGCCCACTCGCTGCGAAGCCATTTCTCTTTGAGCTTCTCAAGTGCGCTGTCATCAAGTGCGCCATCATCTGCTGCGCCCGGAAGTTCATCATCGCCAATAAGGGGAATTGACAGGGCAAATCGCTCTTCAAGCCAGGTGTGAAATGCAGTGCCGCGACGTGCGATTGGATCAGGTTTAAAGGGAAGCGGACGCCGTAATCGCGCAGCAAATTCCTCTGGTGATTGCGCAAAGGCCATCAAACCAGAGACCGAAAGATGTGCCGGGAGATAGACCCGCTCGCCTTGCTTACGTTCGGAGATTTCACGAATCACCAGTTCCGCTGCAGCACGATATGTAGTTAGCGCACTTACGCTCTCGAGTGCGGAGTTTAATTCCTTACCTGATTCGGGAGCGCTCAGCGCTTTAATGCCGTCAGATACTCTGGCGAAATTCTCACGTGCATCACCTAGTGGATCAACAGGCCAAAGCTCTTGCCGCACATCGTCTAGTTTCGGATTTTGAGCATCGGCCGCGGGTTTATCATCAAGACTTCCAAAGAACTCACCACGATTAGCGTCTATATGTCCTGCGATTGTCATGAAGTATTCACTTGGTTCATGAGGTTCTTTTGCATCACGCCACCATGAGGTTGTTGCAATCAAGTGATACTTAGCTCGCGTAACAGCCACATAAGCCAATCGCCGCTCTTCATCGCTCTTGCGATCATTACAAATATCGGTAAATCCCTTGATCAAATTCGCCACTTCTTGCGCGCTGGTTGTTTGACGTAAATCAAGGTGTGGCAATCGCGTTTTGTCGGCACGGAGCGCGAAGGGAAGTACCGATTTACTCTTCAACCAATTTTCGCCACTTTGTTCGGATGGGAAATTGCCTTCAGCTAACCCGGGCACAACTACTAAATCCCACTCACCGCCCTTTGCGCTATGGACAGTGAGGATCTGTACGACATCTTTTCGCACCTCAACCCCAGCTGCACGCAAACCGCGCTCTTCACTTTCAGCCACTGTGAGCCAGGCGAGGAAGGAGCGCAACGAACCACCTTGAGCATAGAAGTTTGCTGCCTCGTCGAGGAACTTATCGAGATAGCGGCGTTGGTGGGCAGTTATCTCAACATCCACACCAAGGGTCAATTCGCGTTCAACGTGATAAATCAAATCTGGAATAGGCAGATGGGTCAGGCTACGCAATCTCTTGAGGACCTTGGCAAGCGCGGTCAACCGAGATAGCCCTTCGCTACTAAAGAGCGTCTGTTCTTCGCTGGTGAACCCATCAATTTCGTTGAGGGTTTCGATGATTGATGAGCGAGTAAGTTCATCTTCTTCGCCGCTGCCGCCATCCATGACGCGATCAACGAGGTTAATTCGTTTACCGCCATTTGCTGCAAAACCCCTGTTTTTTGCCACTTTTGCGAGAGCCGACATATCGCGAATACCGATTCGCCAGAAGCCACCGCTCATTAATTTCACAAGCGAACTGCCTGCCTCTGGATTGGTGATGACAGTAAGTGCTGCGCGAATTTCGGCGACTTCAGGGACGTGAATCAATCCATCGATGCCCACTACTTCGACAGGAATTCCTCGCGCACGCAGCGCCATTTCGATTTCCGCAATCTGCTTCTTCTTTCGAACTAAAATTGCTGTCGATTCCACGTATCGAATCGTTGCATCGCTCTTTGCCTGCAGTTTCAATTCTGGGATCTTCGCCCGAGCTTCGCTGCTCCAATATGGTGCGATGGCTTCTGCTATACCCTCCGCCTCGTCGCGACTCGAGATATAAATTCCACCCGAAAGCACGCCTTGAACGGCCGTTGGTTTAGCAGTCAATATCGGGGTATCAACACCTTGGTTTCGAAGCGGTGCCGAAATCTCGTTGGCAAGGTTGAGAATGGCGATATCGTTCCGCCAACTCTTTGAGAGCGTGAATAACTTCGCAGGCCCGCCATCGCTATCGAGAAAATCAAGCGGAAAAGCCCCAATAGTGTCGCTCGAAGCGCCGCGCCAGGCATAGATTGCTTGATGCGGATCCCCCACAGCTGTGATGGGGTGGCCACCACCAAATAACCCTTGCATCAAACGTAATTGCGATGACGAGGTATCTTGATATTCATCAAGTAGAACTAGGTGGAATTTTGCGCGTTCAATCTCCCCTACTTCAGGAAATGTCGTGGCGACCTGCGCTGCCACTGCCATTTGGTCATCGAAGGTAAATTGGGCACGCTCATGGCGAAATCGCATGACCTCTTTGATGATTGGAATCAATTGCGCGCGGGCATATTGGACTATCTCGGCATCCCTCGCGTGAGCGAGCTTTGCGCTATTCCTATATGGTGTCTTATTCGAGATTACTTCAGTGAACTTCAGGGCCTCGTCGAGTAGGGCATCAGGTTCGACATCATTCTCTTGGAGTTGCGAGACAAGTCGCATCACGTTGTCGACGACAGTACTTAGCGCATCAGAGACTTGACTCATATCTCCGTCGTACTCTCGAACAATTCGCTCTACTTGCTGCCATGCAGCTGCTTCACCCAACATTTGTTCGGGTGGTTCGATACCGAGGCGGAGCGCATGTTCTTGGGCAACGCGATGGGCATAGGAGTGATAGGTCGA
>CAZZFG010000079.1:0-1758 GCA_964653345.1 uncultured Bifidobacterium sp.
GATTTCATCGAGAAATTAATCGAAGAGAAAACTATCCTTGCCCTCTCGGCAATAAAGAACCCGAAGATCTCACAATCAGGACGGGAACTTCTCTCGGAGCTTGCAATAAAGGCGACACAAAGGAGCGCGTAATGCGAAAAGTCTCGGGCCCTACCGACAAGGTGATTGTCGTTGGTGCCGGACTTGGTGGGCTGAGCGCCGCGCTCCGCCTAGCGGGCGCCGGTCGTGATGTGACAATTGTTGAACGTGAATCCGTTCCCGGCGGACGAAATGGCCTCATTGTCGACCAGGGTTATCGTTTCGATACTGGCCCGACTGTGCTCACCATGCCCTCGCTCATCGAAGAGGCGTTGGCATCTGTAGGAGAGAAGCTCTCGGACTGGCTCGAGCTAGTCCCGCTACGCCCGCTCTATCGAGCGTTCTATCACGATGGCACTCAGCTTGATGTCTTTCCCAACACTGCCGAGATGGAAGAGGAGATCGCGCGCGTCATTGGACCAGATGAAGCGATGGGTTATCGAAAGTATGTCGATTTTGTCACCAAGTTATACAAATACGAGATGAATGACTTTATCGATCGAAATATCGATTCACCACTGCAGCTGCTTACTCCAAACTTGGCACGTCTTATTGCAATTGGTGGCTTCCGAAGACTCGCGCCAAAGGTCAATCAATATCTAAAGGATCCACGAACTCAGAAGGTCTACTCCTTCCAAGCGATGTACGCCGGAGTTAGCCCGCAGCAAGCTCTCGCAATCTATGCCGTGATTGCCTATATGGATAGCGTCAATGGCGTCTTCTTCCCCAAAGGTGGCATGCACGCTCTGCCAAGAGCTCTCGCTGGAGCAGCAGAGAAGCATGGCGTAAAGATTCGTTATTCAACGACGGTCTCAAGCGTTGCAATCAAGAATGGACGCGCTACCGGTGTCATCACTGATACCGGCGAACATATTCCTGGCGATGTCGTCGTACTCAATCCTGATCTGCCGATTGCATACAAAGAGTTGCTTGATAAAGAGCCGCTCGATGTAAAACGTTTGAATTACTCGCCATCGTGCGTCGTCATGCTCGTGGGATCAAATAAGAGTTACGACCACATTGCCCACCATAATATTCATTTTGGGCAATCCTGGGATGGCGTCTTTGATGAATTGATTAAGAAGAAAACGTTTATGACGGATCCTTCGTTACTTGTGACAGTCCCAACTTATGATGACCCCGCACTTGCTCCGGCAGGTAAGTCGTCGTATTACGTACTCTTTCCAACGCCTAACCTCAACTCCTCAATCGATTGGTCAAAAGAGCGAAATCGATATCGCGATGAGATGGTGCGCACCCTTGAAGCTCGGGGCTATACCGACTTTGCATCAGGCATCGAGGTGGAGCACCTCACGACTCCAGTTGAGTGGCGAGCACAAGGGATGGAGGCAGGCGCTCCCTTTGCTAGCGCTCATACCTTCTTCCAAACTGGCCCATTCCGGCCACGCAACCTTGCCCGAGGGATTGAGAATGTGGTCTTCACTGGCTCTGGTACGCAACCGGGAGTAGGCGTTCCAATGGTTCTTATCTCAGGCAAATTAGCAGCAGAGCGAATCATCGGTCGATGAGCGCGCGGGAGCTAGATGCGGCTGGGATCTTCACCCCAGAGTTGCGCGCTTCTTACGCCGAATGCAAACGGCTTAACTCGCTCCACGGGAAGACGTATTTCCTTGCCACGCTCCTGCTTCCACCCGAGAAGCGACCGTTTGTACATGCCCT
>CAZZFG010000079.1:1858-4326 GCA_964653345.1 uncultured Bifidobacterium sp.
CGATACGAGAGCTATGAAGACTTATTGGAATATGTCTACGGTTCCGCTGCAGTTATCGGATTAGAAATGGTGCCGATTTTAGGACCACTTTCAAGCGCGGCGTACCCAGCAGCCGAGAAGCTCGGTATCGCTTTCCAACTTGCAAATTTCATTCGTGATGTCGGAGAAGATCTAGAGCGGGGGCGCATATATCTACCACTCGATGAATTGAGGTCCTTCAATGTGAGCGAAGAGATGCTCCTCGAACGAGTAGTCACGCCGCAATTGCGAGCAGCTCTCCAGTTTAATATTGAGCGAGTGCGTCAACTGCAACGTGAAGCGCAACCTGGAATACAACTGCTCGCTCCAGAAAGTCGGGCATGCATCGAAGCTGCAAGTGAACTGTATTGTGGAATCGTCGATGAAGTAGAGAAGATTGATTACCAAATATTTACTAAGCGAGCCAAGACTTCAACCACCCGACGTCTTGCGGTGGCTATTCCTGCGTTCTCCCGCGCTCTTGTTGCACGCCGCGCGCGCCCCAAAATATCCACAAACTAATTACACCAAGAATCAAAGCGAAGCCAAAGAGCAGATCTTCAATGGGCGCGCTAGCTATCCGAATTCCCGTGATGAATTGATCTCGATACATCACGATTTCTCGAGAGGTGAGCCACCAGTTAGTAAGCAACTGAAATGGCAAGATGATTGCGTATGAAGTCCAGAACGCACGGCGCAGAATCATTCGTCTACGAGTAATAAATAGGTCAAAAAGAATCGCGACAGGAACCGCCAAGAGTGCAAGCTGGGTGTAGCTCATCGCTCGTCACCAAATTTCCACTTGCTATTTGTACGTTTAACCACTCCCACTGCTTCGATGGTCATAATTGCGGCCAATGGCACGACGGTGAAGAAGAGAAATTCTTCGAGCGGAATCCCGCCAAATCCGAAAATTCCTAGAATCTGTTTGGCGTCGAAGTGCCAATGTCCCCTGCTGATCGCATAGAGGTCCCAGATAATGAAAATGGCTGCGACTGGAAGGATGCTTAAAAGCACGCGCCTGATTCGTCGCAATACGCCGACCTTGAGGAATATCTCGAGCCAGAACGAACCTACGACGGTAAATGTGATCATCGCAAGGTAGCCGAACTTGAGCATGCCCAATGCTATCCTCTTACTTGCACGGGAGCCGAAGTACGGCTGAGAGGGTGGCTAGCCACCGACCGTTTTCACCAGTCCGGTAATGCGGATTCGGAAGGAGTAATTGAGATATATGTTTGATTTAATCCTTTTCACAGCGTGGAGTTACCAAGTCTCACTCTTGGAATTCACGGCAGCGGTCACTTCATTAATAGCCGTCTACTTGGGAACCACTGGACGCAAAGTCATGTGGCCATGGTGGATTGTTAGCTCAGCGCTCTACGCAATTTGGTTCATCGATGCGAAGTATTACGCTTCATTCGCTACGCAACTCATCTTTGTTGCATTTGGTATTTGGGGGTTGATGGCATGGAAAAAAACGGGAGCGCAACCTGCACCACTTTCGCTTAAGGGTCGGATAGTTGTAATCATTGCGTTCGCTGCTTGCTGGCTAGCCTTTGCCCCCTATTTGAAATCGATTGGGGCAGTTGCGATCTGGAGTGACACCTTCGGTTTGCTGGGCAGTCTGATTGCGCAAGTGATTATGGTCAAGGAGAAATGGGAGAACTGGGCGCTCTGGTTCGCTGTCGACATCGTATTAACGATTCAGTACTTCCGAGGTGGAGCGTATTTCACTTCCCTGGTTTATCTTGTCTTCACCGCAGTAGCGATTCTTGGTTGGGTTCGTTGGTACAAGAATGCAACGCGCCCTATTCGATGATATTCGCGCTCTTCTTAACAGTAGGACTGAGAGCTCGACACCGGCATTCATTCTGATTGATGGACCTGCGGGAGCAGGCAAGACTACGCTTGCCAAAGAAATCGTCACCACGATGGGCGTTGGCGAGATAATTCACTGTGATGATCTCTATAACGGTTGGGACGACGCGCTGACGCCAACGCTTGAAAAAAGTATCAAAGACCAAATTCTTATTCCGATTCAAGAGAAAGCGCCAGTGAGTTATCGAAAGTATGACTGGGTTGCTGGGCGATTTGGCGAATTGAGAGTGCTCCCTGCAACTCCACTGATAATCCTCGAGGGAGTTGGCTGCGCGTTATCAAGCGTGGCAAATGTCGCAGATCTCTCAATCTGGATCGATATTCCCTTGGACCTGGGACTTGAACGAGTATTGAAGCGCGATGGAGCTGCAATCCGCCAGGAAATGATCGTATGGATTACGCGACAAGATGAATTCTTCGCTGCACATCGAAACCGCGAGAATTGCGCAATACACCTTCCCTACGGAGCGCCTGCTCAGCCATAACCGGCTCTCTTCATAGAATTTCAGAGTGTCGGAGCGAATTGGTGAACTCATTGATGGGCGCTATCAGATAACTAGCGCCATCTC
>CAZZFG010000080.1:0-4310 GCA_964653345.1 uncultured Bifidobacterium sp.
CAATCAAGTAATCTTCAAAGTACTCTTTCATTTGGCAAGCTCCTGGTTATATTGCATATAAGTGGCGGCGATGTCGTCGATATCTTTGCTAGAGAAGTTCTTCTCTTTAAGAATCCTGTGAATGATGAGTGAACTTTGATACTGCACATCTGGCCATCCAAGAAATCGTGGCCGAACCCATGCGCGCTCCAACGTGCGAAGCGTATTGTTGAAGAAGTTACGAGTGATGGCATTAGCGTGAGGAGCTTTCCATGCAGCAAGGTTGCCGGGCTGTCCTCCAGCATCTACGTAGGTAGTAGATTGGATCTCAGGAAGCGAAAGAAGGATTGCAACCTTCGCAGCAAGTTCGATGTTTTTGCTTGCGCTTGAAATTGCAATTCCCGCGCCGCCGAGTTGTGATCCTGAAGCTAAGCCGTCAAAAGATGGTACATCGTCGTAAACAATTGGACGTACTCTAAATCCATTCCGAGAGTAATTGGTATAGCCATACATGCAGACGCTGTAATGCTCTCTATCAGTCGTTACTAGATATTCAGCGGCTTCAATGGGATTCATCATCAGACATTGCTCTGGAACCACTTTGGCAAGCGCGATCATGAAGGTGAGAACTTCGGCCGCAACTGATTTCTCAACATATTGGGAGGTCGAGCAGAGCGCGCTACCTTTCTGAGCTAGCAAAGTGGCAAATGTGGAGAATGCGTCGACTGGTTTATGGGGCCAGATCACCAAGCCTGCACGACCTGCATCGAGCACGTCATCCCAGAAGACCAGCCCTTGTGAAGTCTTATCTGGGCGGTATGCGCTTACCTGCGCAGCGGTATCGATAGCTAGAGCCCAATGTTTACCTTTATATATATATGAATCATGCGAGGCGCCAACCGAAGTTTTTGCTAATAGCTCCAAATCTGCATCGGAGGCAACATCCTCCAGAGCAATTACGGCATTAGCGTGCACAGCATCAGGTACATGGGGATGGTCGATAATCATCAAGTCGTGGTCGGCATAGAACTCACTTATGTGTTGATCCCCAAATGCCAGAAGTGAACGAGCGTTCCAGTCAACTGAGACATTCAATTGTTCTTGAAGTAGTCCATCAGAATTGACTAAACAATCTAGCCCACGAGGATGATCCCAAGTCATTCCTTTAAGTTTATGAATTGTCATTAGCTAAGTAACTCCTTGATGGAATCTGCGATGTGCGTGCGGGCAATAATTCCATCATCAATCACTTTTCCACAATTAAAGAAGCCATGAATCATCCCTGGATAGTCCCGATAAATGACGCGAACGCCATCTTTCCGCAGTTGTTCGGCATACAGTGAGCCATCATCTCGAAGCACATCAAACTCCGCAGTGATTACAACTGCAGGCGGCAGATCTGTAAAAGTTTCGCAGTTGAGCGGCACCGCATACGGATTCGAATAGTCCTGTTCACCATTGAGGTACAAACTCCAAAGCCAACTCATAGTTCGCTTCGATAGCCCGTACCCAACTGCATTCGTGTTGTAAGAAAGCGTCTCAAAATCCACTCCCACGCATGGATAGATTAAAAGTTGATAGGCAAGGGCGAATTTCTTTTCATCACGATTACGTATCGCTACTCCTGCAGCTAGATTTCCACCTGCGCTATCTCCGCCGATACCAATTTTTCTCGTATCGATTCCGAGTTCATCTGCATTACTAAAGACCCAAGCCAGTCCAGTAAAACAATCATCATGTGGAATAGGAAATTTATGTTCTGGAGATTTTTGATAGTTAATGGAGACAATCACCGAATCTGTCATCTTGGCTAAAGCGCTAAGTTGTGCGTCGTACATGTCAACGGAAAAGTACGACCAACCACCACCGTGAAAATAAACCATGCCATTTTTTGGATTCTCTCCGGCAGGCTTATAGATCCGGATAAGTAAGTCAGCCGTCTCGCCAGGTATAAATCGATTGGAAATATTGACGTTAGGGGTGACTTCGCCAGCGATACTCATATCTGCATATGCGCCCGCTCGACCAACGGGAATCGGAATATCAATCAACTCCGGCGCATCTGCACCCGGTGCCAAAAAAGCTTCGCACTGCGGATGCAGAGCCACGGTGTACTCCTTATTCCTTGATGGAACCTGCGAGCATTCCCCGGATCAGACGCTTTTGGGAGACCAAGAACATGATCATGATGGGGAGCGCAATCAATATTCCAGCGAGCGCAATCTCTGGTTTGTAAATCGGGACTGAAGTTGCCCCAATGCCAGGGTTGATGGCAGGAGTTGAATAGAACAAGAAACCTAGACCCAACGGCAAGGTGTAGTTTTCGCCCGAATAGAGCATCACATATGGCATGAAGTAGTTCGCCCAATTTCCGATAAAGGCGAAGAATGCCAAGAGACCAAGAAGCGCCCCAGAGAGTGGGAAGGCAATCCTCGTGTACAGCTGCCAATCGCTGCAGCCATCGAGGCGAGCTGACTCGTATAGCTCGGGTGGGATAGTCGTCGAATAATAGATGTAAGAGAGAAATGCTCCGAACGGATAAAGAGACGAAATCAAAATTACTGACCATGGATTATCAACAAGTTTCACTTTATCCATCATCACGAATAATGGAATAACAAGCGCAACCGGCGGGATGAGCATCATGATGAGCGTGCTGATGAGGAATGTCCGCTTGAAGCGGATCTTTGACGCTGAAATGACAAAGCCGGCAAGAGAGGCAGTGACTGTCGCAATGATGACAATTGCTGCATTAAAGAGAACTGAGTTGAGTACCCACTTACCAATCACGCCATTATCGAAGAATTGAAGATTCTGCCAAGCATTCCAATATCCCTTCAAACTTCCAAATGCGAGTGGATTTCGCGAACTGAGTTCAGGATCAGTCTTGGACGCTGCAAGTACCAACCAAAGCATTGGCACAATGCTGATGACGGCGAAAAAAATGAGCCAAGAATTGACGAAGAACATCCCAATACGACTCTCTTGTCGCGTCGGCTTCGCCTTCTTCGTTGGTTGCGGTGAAACCACTGTTGTACTCATATGTCCGCCTTCTCAGTTTCTTTCTTATTTCTGATGGTCTTGTCATCGAACATGTCGGTCTTGAAGATAACGACGAGAGCGCCAATCATGCTTGGAATGAGCAGGATGATGGAGAGCGCCGAAGCGCCACCGAAGTCACCGCTCTTGAATGCAAGTTCATAGCTGAGTTGGTCGAATGACCACGCATTTGCGATTCCGGTGTACACGCTGCTCGTTAATAGCTGTGGCTCTACGAAGATTTGCAGACCACCAGCGAAGAGAAGCACGGCCATGTAAATCACATATTTGCGGATTAACGGAAGTTTGATTCGCACTGCTAGTTGGAAGGCTGAGCAACCATCAACTCGAGCAGCTTCGATTATTTCCGAAGAGATGCTTTGTAGCGAGCCATACTGGATCAGAATCCAGTTACCCGCAATCGTAAAGAAAGTCATGATTGCGATGATGTATACAAGGTTTTTAGTTTGCCAAATTTGTGTAGCAGATTCGATGCCTAGCGCATTGAGAATAGATTTGATGGGACTTATTGTTGGTTCAAGGATCGCCCACCATACGAGGACTGCGACTGCTCCCGAAATTGAAGCGGGGACAATATAAGCCATTCTTAGATATTTGCTCCAGCGCGAGTGGCGCACATCAAGCATCAACGCCATCATGATGACGATAATCAAAGTGAGTGGTACGTATATAGCCATAAAGCCGAGAACATTTTTCACTGCTTGTGGGAATCGGAAATCTTGCACGACAATCTTGAATGCGTCCCAACCGCCATCCGGATTTGTGAGCGATTCCCCTGGTACCTCTAGTACCGCCATGATCAACGGAACGAGTCCAAAAGCTATAAGTAAGAATAGATATGGCGCGAGCATCACCTTCATCAAGATATTTCGCTGTTTGTATTTTTTAGCCTTTGCCATCCCAGCTCCCTAAAACTTTTTCTCACCTAACGTCATTTAAGAAGCGGCGGACTTGTTTGACCAAATCCGCCGCTCGATAGTACGAGTAATTCTTACGAATTACTTGGTTGTGACCTCATAGCCCAACTGTTGAGCAAGGTTTGAGGTATAGGTTGCGTACGCCTCAAGTGCCTTTTGAATGTCTTTCGACTTCGCAAGCTCTGGTGCGTATGCCGCGCCCCATGCGCCGTCAGCGTCATAACGAACTGGCTTTACGCCGGTCCAGACTTTGCCAGCTTGAGCAGCCATTGCTGCATATGGAGAGCCGTTGTAGTACTTGTCAGCATCGATCTTTGCCTTCCAGAGCTTGTTGCCCTTGATATATGCAGGGAA
>CAZZFG010000081.1:0-4301 GCA_964653345.1 uncultured Bifidobacterium sp.
CGCCAAGCCGCTTTAGAACGCAGCTTGCAACATGGTCGGTCGTGGCAACAACCGTATTAGTAGTGCTGGTTTCATTATTCAGGAATACCCATTGGCTATCTGATCTCATTGGTGGAGTCAGTATTGGCACTGCGCTGCTGCTGCTTATCGTGGCGATAGATCGATTAGTCTCATCGAAGAGTTCTCGCACTCTACAAACCACTGAGCAGGTGCGCCCGTGATAAAGGGAATCGGTGTCGACGTAGTTGAAATATCTCGTTTTGCAGAATCCTTAGCGAGAACGCCAGGTATGCGCGAGCGGCTTTTTACCGAGAGTGAATTGGCAATTGCGGAGGAGACACACCCTTCATTTCTTGCTGGTCGATTTGCTGCCAAAGAAGCGCTTGCCAAAGCTCTCGGGGTACCTGAGGGGCTCGCATGGCACGATGTCAATGTTCATCGTGCGGATAACGGTGCTCCCATCATGATTCTTAATGGAATTGCGAAACAGCGAGCCGGCACCGGAAAGATTCATCTTTCGATTTCTCATGACGGCCCTGTTGTAGTGGCGATGATCGTGATTGAGAATCCTCGTGGCTAAACCTATTTTTAGCGCCACTATCGATTACGAGCAGATAACTCGAAATGCTCGCTCGATTATCGCCGCAACCAATGTTCCGCTGATGGCGGTAGTGAAAGCTAATGCCTACGGCCATGGGTTAATAGATTCAGCGCGAGCTGCGCTTAGTGGTGGAGCTACTTTCTTGGGTGTTGCCTTCATTGATGAGGCAGTTGAATTACGAGATGCTGGAATCACTGCGCCAATTCTTGCTTGGCTAACTCTACCTACTGCAGATTTCACCAGAGCGCTAGATTTTACGATTGACGTTTCTATTTCTTCTTTCGATCAATTAACGGCCCTGTTATCTGCGAGTGAAATAACTGGAGTAACTCCGCGTGTGCATCTCAAGGTAGATACTGGAATGACCAGATCGGGAGCGCTCGATGAATTCCCTGAGCTGGTAAGCACCATCGGCGAACTAATTGATGAAGATAAGTTGAATCTTGTCGGCACCTGGTCGCACTTAGCGTGTGCTGATGAACCCAATCATCCATTGAATCGTGAACAATACAATCGATTTATCGCGGCCCTTGATTACATGGCAACTGAGGGAATTGATCCTGGCATCAGACATTTGGCGAATTCTGGCGCAGTTACCCACTTTCCAGATTTTCGTTTCGATATGGTCCGAGCAGGTCTACTTCTCTATGGATATTTTCCAGGCGGTTTAGTCAGCAATGAGTTGCCAATTGCGCCAGCAATGGAGTTGGCTGCCGATGTTGCATTGGTCAAGCGAGTGCCTGCTGGAGCGAGCGTTGGTTATGGCGCAACAGTGCGATTGAGTGAAGATCGATATATCGCGTTACTACCGATGGGTTATGCAGATGGAATCCCGCGAACCCTTAAGACTCCCATTGAAGTAATGATTGCAGGACGGCGATATCCACTCATTGGGCGAGTATCGATGGATCAGGTCACTGTGGATCTTGGCGCAGAGACAACTATCAAAGCTGGCGACCGAGCTATCTTTTTCGGCGCCAATGGCGCCAGTACAGCCGATGATTGGGCGAAGGCTGCCGGCACTATTTCGTATGAGATTCTCTCGAGAATCGGGGGGCGAGTGCCTAGGCTCGCGGGGAGAATTAATCCATACTAATCTTCGTCGAAATTTTACTTCTTGACGGGCGTTATTTCGGAAATAGGGAGCGGGTGAAGAGTGTCCACGCTGTTGAGCGTTGCTCAGGTTAACGTCACATTTGGTGGATTGCGCGCTCTCAAAGATGTCTATTTAGATTTACATGAGAATGAAGTAGTCGGCTTAATAGGACCTAATGGTGCCGGCAAGACAACGCTGCTCAATGCAATTTCCGGGCTGGTGAAACCAAATTCTGGAACTTTTGCTCTATACGGAAAGAATGAAGATTGGCCAAAGCCACATGAGCTGGTTGATCATGGAATAAGTAGAACATTGCAAGGGGTAGGGCTTTTTCCCGATTTAACAGTTCTTGAGAATGTGATGATTGGTGCGCATAAATTTGCTCGCGCAGGACTTGGCCGTGCACTTCTCGGACGTACCGCAAAAGATGAGCACTTACTCCGCGAGCGCGCGCAGCTAGCCCTTGAACGGGTGTACGCAGGTGGATTGGCAAATCGGCGAGCAGATACGTTGGCTTACCCTGAAACTAAACGCGTCTCTATCGCGCGAGCGCTGATCTCAGAACCGAAGATCCTCCTCCTTGATGAGCCTGCTGGGGGCCTTGGCAAAGAAGATATTGATTGGCTTGGCCTGCTCATCAAGAATTTACGAAGAGAGTGTTCGGTAATTTTGGTCGAGCACCATATGGACGTTGTTATGGCAGTCTGCGAACGACTGTACGTATTGGATTTTGGCGAGGTAATCGCGAGCGGAAGCGCTGAAAAAGTTCGACAAGATCCTGCCGTGATTGCGGCGTATCTTGGCACGGCAGCGAGTGAATTATGACCCTTCGAGTTCGTGGCCTCACGATTGATCATGGCGCTATTCGCGCAATCTCGAATGCGACTTTTAATGTTCCGCGCGGATCAATCACTGCAATCATCGGTGCAAATGGCGCAGGTAAATCGACCCTCCTTCGAACGATCTCTGGATTGAAGCGGGCGACAGCTGGAAGCATTCTGTGGGATGAAATAGCGCTTGAGAATTTGCAGACTGAGCAAATTGTGCGCAAAGGAATTATCCATGTCCCAGAGGGACGATCTGTGGTGACGGAATTAACTGTCCATGAGAACCTCTTACTTGGGGGAGTGTGGCGATTGCGTTCGCATAAGGGCGATGTCGCGAGTGCGATAGAAGAGGTGTATCAACTCTTTCCTCGTTTAAGTGAGCGAAAGAAGCAACGAGCCGACACGCTCTCAGGTGGCGAGCGACAAATGTTGGCTATCGGTCGTGGATTGATTGCCCGCCCACAATTGCTGCTCCTTGATGAACCTTCGCTAGGTCTTGCCCCTTTAGTCGTAGAGCAAATTTTTCACACGTTATCTGAGTTACAAGAGAAAACTGGAATGACTATCCTGCTTGTCGAACAGAACGCCATGAGCGCGCTACGTATTGCATCTCAAGGAATAGTTTTGGATCAGGGACGAGTAGTGATTGCCGACAATGCGCGCGCAATCATGAATGACACGGCGTTACGCCATGCCTATTTGGGCTACTAACTTCTAAGGAGAGGCAGGTGCGATGAATCTGATAAATACTTTGATAGCAGGAGTGAGTATTGGCGCTGTCTATAGCCTCATCGCTTTTGCGTTAATCCTGGTCTGGCGCAGCACGCGAGTGGTCAACTTCGCTCAAGCTGGCCAAGCAGCATTCTCTACATATATAGGTCTGAGCATTGAAAAGGCGCTTGATAATTTCTGGCTTGCTCTAATTGCTGCCATCATCGCGGGCATAGTTGTGGGCGCTTTCGTTGAAGTAGTTATTGTTCGCTTCATCGTCAAGCGCGCTACCTCTGCAGCAACTGTCACAGTTGCACCTGTAATTGCGATGTTAGGTCTTCTTGGCATCTTCCAGGGAGTGATGGGATTAATTTGGGGTGGGGATTATCAGGCCTATCCCACTGCGTTCTCACGCGATGGCCTTACCGTTAATGGAACTCAGATTCCGTTCTCGCAAAACGACCTTTTCGTGTTGCTGACGGTTGTTGCTGCGATGTTGATAGCAGCGCTCATCTTCCAGAAGACAAGCTTGGGATTAGCAATGCGCGCTGCTGCATTTGCACCTGAAGTCACGCGACTTTCTGGGATACGAGTAAGTCGAATTCGCACTCTAGGGTGGGCATTCGCAGGCGGAGCAGGTGGCTTGGCTGGGGTACTCGTCGCGCCGACCACATTCATCGCACCGAACTCGTTTGATCTGCTCTTGGTCTTTGGTTTCACTGCAGCGGTGATCGGCGGTCTCGATAGTTTGATTGGTGGCGTGCTAGGTGGCTTGGCGCTTGGCATTGGATTATCAGTAGTCACCGGTTACCTCGGCGGTTCGTACACCTTCATGACTGCATTCGTACTTCTTATCGTTGTGCTGTTGATTAGGCCACAGGGAATTTTGGGAGCGAGAGGTGCACGTCGTGCGTAGCTCACATAAACCAAGCGCTACAAAGCGGATGGTCCTTGCTCTCATAGTCGGGCTGCTTCTCTTTTTCGCGAGCAACTTCGTCGATGAGTACCGAATCTTCCAAGGTGCGCAAGTCGCTGCTTACCTCGTTGGCATCATTTCCATAGTTTT
>CAZZFG010000082.1:0-4258 GCA_964653345.1 uncultured Bifidobacterium sp.
TCGGTGGCGTGCTCTTGGGCTTTGGTTCGATGATTTCACTCGGTTGCACCATCGGTGTTTTACTCTCAGGTACACAAGCTTTTGCGCTCTCTGGATGGGTTTTCTTTGCCGCCGTTTTCTTGGGAGTATGGACGGGCATCAAACTCAAATTACATCTCACGAATTAATTCTCGAAGAGTTGCGCAGTCATCTTTCCTTGGGGCCGATAGGTGGCACGCGGTTGCGCCTTTGGCATGGGCAAGTTCACCAGCCATCTGCTGGCAATCTTCAACAAGATGATTCTCGACTCAGCAATTGCGAAGTATTCACCGAGGCATTTTCTCGTGCCTGCTCCGAAGGGGAAGTACGCCCCTTTGGGTAGCGATTTTTCGAATTCGGTATCAAGCCAACGTTCTGGGCGAAAGCGTTCTGGTTCTGGGAAGTACTTCGAATCGCGTTGGGTCACATATTGGCTGACCAAGACGTGAGCTCCTGCAGGTATGTGGACCCCTTCGATCTCACAATCTCGAATCGCAATTCGGGGGGCCACCCACACAGGTGGTGCAAGGCGAAGCGCCTCCCAGAGCACGGCAGTGGTGTATCGAGCGTGCTCTTCGAGTTCATCGTAGGTGGGGACCCGATTATCGAAGAGCCATGCGAGCTCTTTACTCTCAGTGGCTAGCGCTGCGAATGCCTCTGGATTATTGGCCAAGTGTGCAAAAGCCCACGAAAGCACATTCGCCGTGGTTTCATGACCACTAAGAATCAGTGTGAGCGCTTCGTCGCGGATGTGGTTCATCGAGATTTGTCCACGTAGATTGAGCAAGACCCCGAGCAGATCCTCATCACGTCGCTCATCCAACTGGTTAGCGAGACGTTTCTCGATGATCTCTTCAGCGATTGTTGCTAATTCATCGGCACTTCGCTCAAAACGTTGGAAGTAAGCGATACGCGAGGAATCGAATCTGTCGAGACCAGGAAGCATAGTCCGTTCGATCCGATCAATGGCGACCTCCATCGCCTCTGCTATCGGTCGGGCGTATCGCGCGCCATCGATACCAAAGAGACATTGAGAGACGATATTCAAGGTGAGTGCCATCATCTCAGGATTGATGTCTACCGCTTTGAGGTTCTGCCAACGGGCAAGATGCTCATCAGTGATCTTGGACATCAAGGCCACATATCGATCGAGATTGCCGTGGTGAAATGGTGGCTGCATCAATCGACGATGGTGTAAGTGAATCGGTTCCTCGTTGGTTAGCAATCCTTCGCCTAGAACCTTCCGCATGCGAAGGAAGCCGACCCCCTTCACGAAATTCGACTGTTGTGCGACCGTGACTTGGTATGTTGCCTCTGGCGAGAAGAGCCCGATGAATAAACGACGAGCGAGGAAGAAGGAGCAATGCGGCCCGTACCTCTCTCGAAGCCGAAGGAGAAATTTTGGGGTATCAGCAAGGAAGGTGAGGGTGTGAATATCAGAGATCGATGGTGCGGGCCCGGGAGGTAGCTTCAGTTCTCGGGCGGCGCGACGAGTTATGCCAGGTGGGATTGCGCCATATTCGGCAGGGCGTGGCGAAGTAAATGGGCGATTGAATTCCTCGGCAATTGTCATATCTGGCTAATTACTTTTTCCGCCAGCCTTTAGGGCACTTGGGATTAAAGGCAGTGATTCGTCGTGAATCTTTGCCTTTCACACACATGATGGTGCTCATCCTTTTCCCTTGCGGTCCACCCATAGAGGTGGCGGGTTTTGCGGCGCCTACCGAGGTTTGGGCTGTAATTGGCTTGAGTCTTACTTTGAGAACAGGGTTGGAAAAGCCAAAGTTATAGGCGCGGATTTCAAAGACATCAAGAGCTTTCAAATAGCGTGAAGTGTAAGTAGCGATTTCCTCTTTACCATCTCCCTCCGAAATTTCAACCTTAACGATGTTGCCCGCTTGTGCAGGATCGAGGCCAAAAGCTTTGCGAATAACTTCACCCTTGACAGCCGTTTCCATCCACCCTTTATTGAGAGTCTTTTGATCCATAAGAAAATGTGGTCCACTCATTGGTACGGTGATGATTCCCTGATCTTGATCGTATTGCACTTGGCCGAGAGAGCCGGTGCTGCCAGATACGAAAATCCCACCAGGAGTGAATCCTTTGAGTTTTTCGAATTGATAAATGTATGGCGAGATGGAGATTGTAAATCCTTGGGAAGCTGTCTCCGCATAAGACTCAGGATGCTTGCAGTTATCTCTCTCAGAATTCGGATTGTAATTTTGGCCGGGAATCTTGCAATTGAATTGATTTGGATAGACGGAACCTAGTATCACCGTTCGAAGAATGCCATCACTGCCTTTGGCGACTGTGATATTAGGGTTCTTCATGTTCGAGGTAATGACTCCCGCATTTTGGCCAACGGAATTTGATTTAATTGTCACTCGCCACGTTGATCCATCTGGAACAGTCTTCGCTGACCAACCATCCTCGCGATTCCAGCTACGAACTATCCCTTGGTCTACCCATTGATAAATATTAAATCCTTCGCCACTACCACCAAACATTAAATGGAAGATGATGTCGGAACCATCTGGGTTCAACCCTGAGGCGGTATAGCAGGCATCATTGTGGTATCCGTCGCGATAGTCTGGTCGGGTCCCTATGCAAGGAATCCCGAACTCTTGTTGTGTCCAGGCGCTCTCTGGCGGCACGGATTTATATATAAATTTCGGATTTGTAGAGACGTTAGCCTTCTTCCAGACAATACTTGAGTAATCCAAGAAACCATTGGCGTCACGTTTTTCGCTCACAGGATCGCTGAACTCCACAGTTTCGATGCAGTCAATATTTCGAAATCCAGTCGCGCAATCGACCCAGTACTTAGTCTCAGCGGTGTAGTACTCAGCGCTTTGGGCGGCCGGTAGCGCAATGAGGGATGTAGTGAGTAGTACAAGAACAGTTAAGAGCGATTTAGCTGGTGAGCGCATGATAAGAGTTTACTCGGACGATTCATTGATTCAGTGGAAATGCGGATTCTCATAGCTCTGGCTACCCTATAAGTATCATGAGAGTTCGCGTTACTACCATAATTGCCGCAACTCTGGCGTTGGGGATGCTGCCAACTTCGTCGGATGCTGCGCCACCTTCGGTAACGCTCAAGAAGATAAATACATCTGCTGTTCAAGTGGTTGCGCCTAACGGGGAACGAGGCGCGGCTCTTGCTCAGTTGGCAGATGGTCGACTACTTCTTGGCGGTGGGAAGAACGGCTCGAATCTTTACCTTTTCAATCGCACGAACGAATCTCTCATTACTCTTGGTCGAGTTATCAAATCAAGTGAACGCATAAATGATTCTCGATTCGCAATCACAGATATCGCCATCTTGAGTGAAGCTGGCAAGAAGATAGATTTACTGATCTCATTTCCTGAATACAACAAGAAGAGCGAATGCGTATCCTTAGTGCTCTATCGCTATGCGCTCTCCCTCGAGGCACAACCTAAACTCACGAGGGGTAAGCAATGGTTCCGCTCATCGCCTTGTGTTCCGGTGCGTGCAGTGCAGCATGCAGCTGGGCGGATTGCTGTGATAGATAGCGCTAGCGCCTACCTCACCACTGGCGACTTGGGCTTTTCAAAGATCAACTCCCGGGCAGCTCGGGGGACTCTAGGCTCTATATATAAGGTGAGCGCCACGGGGGCTCTTCGTGTCTCGCAGGGCCACCGCAACCCGCAGGGCGTCGTATTAATTGGTAAAGATCTCTACATCTCCGAGCACGGTCCGCGCGGCGGAGATGAACTCAACCTCGTCGAACAAGGAAAGGATTATGGCTGGCCCTTTGTCACCTACGGTGAACCGTATGGCGCGGGGGATTATGTTCGCCCATCGAAAACCGGAACGCATGAAGGGTTCACTAAGCCGTTGTATTACTGGGTTCCTTCGGTCGCACCAACAGAATTGATTCAACTTCCGCAAAGTTCGCTATGGGGTAAGTGGTCCGGACAGATTGTCATGGGAACTTTGCGCGAGAACGCTCTTATTTTCATCGAATTAACCTCCCAGGGAATAGTTGGTGAAGTTGCCGATATGACTGTTGGTGATCGCATTCGCGATCTAGAGGTTGATGACAACGGCACAATCATCGCCACCACAGATAGCGGCGATTTACTTTTGATTTCACCAAATTAACTTTTGTTCCCCACAGCTGATCACAACTCACAGCTAATAATTTTCTCCGATTACAAATCAGGCCACACGCCTACATTTCCGCTCGCGTGTGGCTGTAGCTCAGCGGATAGA
>CAZZFG010000083.1:0-4211 GCA_964653345.1 uncultured Bifidobacterium sp.
CCTTCGAGGACTTGGATCGCGCTAGCGTCATAACCGCTCTTACTGCCCTTCGGTTTTGAGCTTTCAGCCACCGGGTTAACCGCCTTATCGCCTCGCATGTAGCCCCTAATAGGACCGCAGCCCCCAATCCTAGGGGATTTTTGAGAGCGCTATACCCTGAAAAAGTACCTGGTAGCGCCGTAGAGCGATTGACCCCCCAAATCTAGTGAGGGGCTACCCGTAGGTGTCCCGGGGGCCGCGCCCACCTTTGACGCTCCAGCCACCTTTTCGCCACGAGGGGGCCTGCGGCCCCTTGATGCGCAGCTCCCGGACCTCGAAACCTCCCTGACCAACCGCCGTGATGATGCGTTGATCAATTAATCGCAATTGCGTCGCCCACGCGGTGCTCTCCGCACTCACCGTGAGCACGCCATCTGCGAAGGTAATGGGCTGCACATGGTCGGCAATTTCGCTTCCGACAAGCTCGCTCCATTTTATAAAGAGATCACTATCTTTCACTCGCTCTCGCCAGCCACGAGCATCGATTAATTCTGCAAGTGACTCATTAAGTAATTGAGGTCCTTGGTATTCCGTTTCACTCACGCTGTTATCACTGCCGATACGAGAGCGGCGGGATCCAGACTCACTCTCGCGCTCTCGTTTAAACCTATTAGAACGACGGCGCGCAGCTGCAAGAAGCGAACGCGCTAAATCTCGATTCTCGCTCATTTACTCGCGCACGCTCCCTTCCTGAACATAAAAGCGTCGATCCGAAAACTCTTTAGGAAGATCTGCCTCCACAGCAGCAGTGACAAGTACCTGCTCCGATGAATCAATCAACTCAAGAAGAGCGCCTCTTCGCACACTATCTAACTCGGCGAAGACATCGTCAAGTATCAAGATTGGCTCACTGCCTTCGCCTAGCCCTTCATCAGATAACAAACGGTACGAACCCATTCGTAGCGCCAGCGCATAAGACCACGATTCGCCCTGGCTTGCATACCCCTTGACTGGTGTAGGACCAAGAGTTAGCACCAAATCATCACGATGTGGGCCGATCAGCGTGACACCGCGCTCTAACTCAGCTCGACGGAGCGTTGGTAGCAGCGTCAAAATTTCTTGTTCTAATTCTGCCGCGCTTCTTCCTTGTAGCTCTTGTGAGCTTTTATATGTTGCACTGATTGCATCACCAGAGGAAATTCGTTGATACGCACTAACAACGTGTGGCATCAGATCAGTAATAAGTTGCAAGCGAGCAGCAATCACTTGGGCACCGAATCGAGAGATGTGTTCATCCCATGGCGCTAAATCTCGTTCATGCGGACGATTTTTCAACAAAGTGTTTCGCTGTTTTAGAGCCTTCTCGTAATCCGCGATTACGCCGGCATAACGTGGCGTTCTAGATATCAATAACGTGTCGAGGAAATCTCTTCGCTCGGTGGGATCACCTTTAACCAGTGCAAGATCCTCAGGGGTGAAGAGAATTGCTCGGAGATGACCTAATAACTCTCTTGTCGAGCGGACTGGTTGTTGGTTTATTCTGGCTCGATTAGCTTTTCCTTGATTGATCTCAACCTCGAGCAACTCTTCGCGCCCTGCTGTGTTTACCTTCGCGCGAATGTATGCCTTCTCGTTCTCCAGCCTTACTAAGGGATTATCTGAAGAGGTTCTATGCGATTTTAGGTAGGCGAGAAAACCTACTGATTCAACGATATTGGTCTTTCCCTCGCCATTACTTCCAATAAAAGAGGTAATCCCTGGGCGCAGCTCTAACTCTAAATTCTCGTAGGAACGATAGTTAGTGAGATGTAAATATGAGAGATACACAGATTATGAGGCGTACCGCATAGGCATAAGTAGGTAACGGTAACTCGTATCGCTCTGACCATCAGCGCTTTCGCGTCCCGAGAGAACTGCCGGCTTACTTGGCCCGGTAAATGCCATATCAACATAAGCGGCGCCAAGAGCAGAGAGGCCATCGACTAAATATGTTGGGTTAAAGGCGATGGTGAAACCTTCACCATCGAAGGCAATCTCTAACTCCTCCGTTGCAGATGCTTCCTCGCCAGCCCCTGCCTCTAAAGTAAGAGATCCTGGTGCGAATGTCAGGCGTAATGGAATTGTTTTATCCGCAACTAATGCAACTCGTCGAACTGAATCAAGAAGTGGTGCTACTTCGATGATTGCCGTTGCGCTTCGTTCACTTGGTAAAAGGTGGCGATATGGAGGGAAGGTGCCATCGAGCATCCGCGATGTCATCGACTTACCTTCTGTTGAAAAACCAATTAGGCGCTCCTGTGCATTAGGTGCTGCTAAAGCCAGGCTTACTTGATTACTGCCGACGAGTGATTTCGATGCATCATGCAATGTCCGTGCGCGGATTAATGCAGAGGCGCTTGCCCGTGGCGCTTCCCAATCTAATTCGCGAACAGCTAACCGATAACGATCAGTAGCTGCAAGAGTTAATTTATTCTCTTCAATCTCAACATGAACACCAGTGAGTACAGGAAGTGAATCATCTTTACCTGCAGCAATCGCTACTTGATGAACAGCTTCAGCAAATAACTCTCCTGATAGACGTCCAGTTTCCGATGGCAACTCAGGAAGATTTGGATAATCACTAACTGGAAGTGTGGGGAGTGCGAATTTCGCAGATCCCGACACAACACTTACTCGGCTTCCTTCTAATGAAATAGTTACTGGTTTATTAGGAAGTGATTTCGCAATATCAGAGAGCAACCTTCCTGATACTAAAACCTTTCCTTCTTCTTTAACATCAGCGTTAACTGTTGCTTTGGCTGAAGTTTCTAAGTCATACCCAGAAAGATGCACACCATTCTTCTGTGCATCGATGACCACTCCAAGAAGTACAGGCATGATTGGTCGAGAGGAGAGTGATCGAGATACCCACGCAACACCATCGGAGAGCGCATCGCGCTCGACTACAAATCTCATCCCAAACTCACTCTCTCAAAAGATGTTCCCTATCTTCCCTTACTCAGTAGTAAAAGGGCTATCTCACTAGTGATCGCTGGTTATACCCAGATCGGTAAGAGGCGGTAAATCTTTTATATATAAAGATAGAGAGATAGTAATAGGAGTAACTGGTGTGGATTCTGGGGAAAAGGGGTATTTCCGCAGGTCAGAGAGGAATTCCTACCCACCCTCAGTTGTGGATAAATCGGTGGATAATGTGGAGAAGTAGAAGTGGGGCGGGTTGTAGCGGATCTTTCCCACACGGGAAACTCTCAAGGAGGGGTTTACCCCCAAGGTTATCCCCAAGTGTGGAGCGCGCGAAATGTCCGGATTTATCCCTGGCTACGAGCCTGTTGGCGGATCCTGTTGGTGAGTTCTGTGACCTGGTTGTAGATCGAACGACGCTCAGCCATGAGTTGGCGGATCTTTCGATCGGCATGCATCACGGTGGTGTGGTCGCGACCACCAAAAGTCTGGCCGATTTTTGGCAGCGAAAGATCTGTGAGCTCACGGCAGAGATACATCGCTACTTGGCGGGCATTTACTAATGCTCGAGAGCGCGATGTGCCACAAAGATCATCAATAGTGAGACTGAAATATGCAGCGGTCTGAGCCATGATGGTTGCGCCGGTGATTTCTGGGCCGGACTCATCAGGAATGAGATCTTTAAGCACGATTTCTGCAAGAGATAAATCGACGCCCTGTCGATTAAGGCTTGCAAATGCCGTTACTCGAATTAGCGCACCTTCGAGTTCGCGAATGTTCGTTGAGATTTTGCTAGCAATATATTCAAGAACATCATCAGGTGCATTAAGTCGATCTTGCGCTGCCTTCTTACGAAGAATAGCGATACGTGTTTCAAGCTCAGGAGGTTGGATGTCAGTTATCAAACCCCACTCGAATCGAGAGCGGAGTCGATCTTCCAGCGTTGCCAATTGTTTTGGTGGTCGATCGCTGCTGATGACAATTTGTTTGTTGGCGTTGTAGAGCGTATTGAAGGTATGGAAAAACTCTTCCTGAGTTCGCTCTTTATTCTCAAGGAATTGAATGTCATCGACAAGGAGCAAATCGACATCTCGGTAGCGTTTTTGGAAGACCGCCGATTTGTCATCGCGAATTGAGTTAATGAAATCGTTGGTGAACTCTTCACTCGATACATAACGAACGCGTAGATTTCCATAAAGTTCTTTTGCGTATGCACCAATTGCATGAAGCAAGTGGGTTTTACCTAAACCTGATTCACCATAAATGAAGAG
>CAZZFG010000084.1:0-4180 GCA_964653345.1 uncultured Bifidobacterium sp.
TTTGCAATCCCATCGCGCTCTAGTTCATTCACCACCTCATCGTAGGAAATTCCTAATTCAGCCAGTTCGTCAAAGACTTGATGTGCCTGGATATAGCTGTTAGCGATCGAATTTTCGATTGTTCCCGTGTAAGCGCGCGCAGCATGAATTGTTGCCTCTGGCATCGTGTTGACTGTGTCGGGCGCAAGAAGTTCTACGACATATTTTGCTGGGTCATATGCCTTATCTTTGACGCCAGTGGATGCCCATAACGGGCGCTGCACCGCACCTCCTGCGTGCGCAATTTTTCGCCAACGATCTGTTGCAGTTACCTCTTGAAATATTTGATAGGCAAGTCGCGCATTGGCAACAGCAGCCGCGCCACGCAATCGCATGGCCTTCGGATCATTCATTCCATCGAGAACTGGATCAATAGCAGAATCGACACGACTTACGAAGAACGAGGCAACTGATTGGATTCCAGTTAGGGAGCGGCCATCGGATAAGCGAGCTTCTAGTCCGGCCAGATATGCCAGGAGCACCTCTCGATATCGCTCGAGTGAAAAAATCAGGGTGACGTTTACTGAAATACCTTCACGAATTAGTGCAGTTATTGCAGGAAGGCCTGCCCGAGTTGCGGGAACTTTAATGAAAAGATTCTCTCGATCGACTTCACTCCACAATTCTTTTGCTTGCTCGATAGTTGCGCGCTCTTCATGAGCCAATCGCGGATCAACCTCGATACTCACTCTGCCATCAACACCCGAAGTCGCTTCGAAAATATCCTGCAATTGTTCGCAGGCAGTTCGTACATCGGAGGTTGTGATTAAGCGAATCGCTTCGTCGGCGCTCTTGCCACGTAGGGCCGAAATGGCATCTTGATAGGTATCGGCATCTTTCAGAGCGTTGGCAAATATCGCTGGATTCGTGGTGACCCCTACTACCTGTGCGGTTCGTGTTAAGTGGAGGAGTGATTTTTCTGGGGCACTGGAGTTGCTTATCAGGCGGGAGCGAGAAAGATCATCAAGCCAGATGGAGGTTCCTATTTGAGAGATTTGCGTAAGCGGGTTACTCACATCGAGATTCATCGCGCTAATGCCAACGATTCCTTCATGCGCGCAAGAATGTTCTCAGGGGTATACCCGTAGGCTGCGAAGAGCTCCGGGCCTGAAGCTGACGCTCCGAAGTGTTCAATTGAGAGAACTGAACCGGTGCTACCAACATACTCACGCCAACCCATGCCAACGCCCGCTTCGACGCTCACCCGTGCTTTGATAGAAGTTGGGAGAACGCTCTCTCGATATTGGGCACTTTGTTCATTGAACCATTCCAAACATGGAGCGCTCACTACTCGAATTGCGATCCCTTCGCTCTCTGCTAACTGTGCAGCAGCGAGTGAGATTGACACTTCTGATCCCGTGGCAATGATGATGCCTTGCGGAGATTTCGCCGGTTCGTGAAGAACATAAGCGCCCTTTGCAACCCCTTCAACGCTCTGCACTTCAGAACGATTGAAGACAGGAAGGTTTTGGCGAGAGAGCAAAAGTGCAGCAGGTTTATTTCGTTTGAGAATTTCACGCCATGCGATTGCCACTTCATTTGCATCAGCTGGCCGAATGACCGATAGACCCGGTATTACTCGTAGCGCTGCAATATGTTCAATTGGTTGGTGCGTTGGGCCATCTTCGCCAAGGCCTATGGAGTCATGGCTCCACACAAAAGTTACCGGAAGATTCATGAGCGCAGCCAAGCGCGCGGTTGGTCGCATGTAATCGCTAAAGACCAAGAAAGTTCCGCCAAAGACTCGGGTGCCACCGTGGAGTGCAATTCCATTCATCAAAGAGCCCATTGCATGTTCTCTAATTCCAAAGTGCAGAATTCGACCATAGGGATTTTCTGGCAAGAAATCTCCGCCACCTTCGATTGTGGTGTTATTACTTTCGGCGAGATCGGCCGAACCACCCCAGAACTCAGGAAGCAGCTCGCTGATCTTGGCGATCGTGTCCCCAGAAGCCTTTCGAGTAGATATCTCTTTTTCGTGTGAGAAATCTGCGCGGATCTCGTCGAGAATTGTTGAATCAATCTCTCTCGATTCCATTCGTGCAAGAACTTCTGCTCGACCCGGATTAGCTGCTTGCCAAGCTTTGAATTGAGCATTCCATTCACGATGCAGCGCAGCGCCGCGTTCGGCAACGAGCCTGACATGCGCCAGCACATCCTCTGGTAATTGGAAATCTTCATCAGGGTTTAGCCCAAGCGCGAGCTTTGTCGCTGCAACCTCATCTTCACCTAACGCTGCGCCATGAGATTTGGAAGTGCCCTGCAACTTTGGTGCTGGCCAAGCAATAACGCTTTTAAGGCGAATCAGAGTGGGTTGTTCGCTTTGCGAACGAGCCGCCTCTAATGCGATATGCAGAGCATCAATATCTACGCTGCCATCTTTCGCAGTTCCGACGTTAAGAACATTCCAACCGTATGCACGATACCGTGCATCAACATCCTCCCTGAAAGCGAGCGAGATGTTTCCTTCGATAGTGATGTCGTTATCGTCATATATCACGATCAAATTATGGAGTTTTTGTAGACCTGCAATTGATGAGGCTTCCGCACTGACACCTTCTTGAAGATCTCCATCTGATGCAAGGACATAGATGTAGTGATCGAAAATGCTCTTATTTTTTTCCGCTTGTGGGTCGAGTAATCCACGTTCAAATCGCGCAGCCATCGCCATGCCGACGCCGTTGGAAATTCCTTGGCCGAGCGGTCCAGTAGTTGTTTCCACGCCAGCGGTGTGGCCAAACTCTGGGTGGCCAGGAGTTTTCGAGCCCATCTTTCGAAAGCTCTTTATATCATCGAGGGTTAAGCCATACCCCGCGTACAGCAGCTGGGTGTACAACGTTAATGACGAGTGACCGCACGAGAGAATAAAGCGGTCTCTGCCAATCCACGATGGATCGCGTGGGTCATGTCGCATGTGGCGCTGAAAAAGAAGGTATGCCGCGGGCGCAAGCGCCATCGCAGTGCCTGGATGTCCGTTACCCGCACGTTGCACAGCATCCGCGGCGAGCGCTCGGGCATAAACAATTGCTCGGTCATCCATTGCTGACCAATTCGGAACGTTAATGACGTTTGAAGAATTTACCGATGCAGGCACATCAAGACCCTATCCAAAGCGCTTGAGCTGGCGGGGGAGCAACGCGCCAGAAGCGAGGAATTGCTACCGAGCGCTCCGCTGCCACATGTTGATTCGAATCCCATGGCGGATTAGCGCGCTCCACAGAATGACCACTCCAAGAAGGTGCGCCGTCACTAACAACTCCGGCACTCCTGTGAAGTACTGGGTGTAACCGATAGCGCCTTGAGCAAGGGTGATAAGTACGAGCGTGCGCGCCTCTTTATTGCGAACTCCCGTCAGGTGATTGTCGACAACAACGGGGGCAAATTTCAGCAAAAGGAGATAGCCGACAAGTAGACCGATGAAGGCAATCACTGCATCGGCATGGAGCCAGGCCACTGTTCGAATATCAAAACCAAATCGGGGTGCAGCTAGGTCACCTGCGTGCGGTCCGCTCCCAGTCACCACAATCCCCAACGTGATGACGATCAACCCCAGGAGCACCAGGCCACGGAGAAGATTGCGCGCAATTGGAGCGAGTTCACCGCGAGTTGGATACCCCTTCGCGCGCTCGACGAGCGCAACCGCGCCACCAATGAGGGCAATCGAGAGGATGAAGTGGGCGCCAACGGCGGCAGGATGAAGTTTGGTGAGAACGGTGATTCCCCCGACCACTCCCTGGCCCAAGATTCCTAGAACCTGCGCAACCGCTAGTAGGCGCAGATCACGGCGTTTATTGCGAAGGATTGCGACGACTACGGCGAGAGCTATCGCAAGAAGTAAGAAAGTGAGAAGGCGATTGGCGAATTCAATCCAAATATTTAATGGATCTTCGGCTTGATGGGGGGAGGGCAAGAAAGAGCCAGGTGCGCACTCGGGCCAGGTGGGGCAACCCAACCCGGACTTCGTCAGACGAACGGCGCCGCCCGTAATGACAATGGCAGCTTGCGCGACAAGGAGGGCACGGGTGAGAAATATCAGGACTTTGCTGGCCACAGCGGCGAGCCTAGTCGAGCGCACTCGCGGATAGCGCCTTGAAAGTGGCAGTGCGTAGCGAATTACGACACAATATCGTTGTGAAATTAG
>CAZZFG010000085.1:0-4111 GCA_964653345.1 uncultured Bifidobacterium sp.
AAGAGGTTGAGAATCTCGGTTCGGTCGCTATTGAATTTCAATGGGGGCAACATCTTGTTTTAGGCGGACCAATTGCTGAGGCAGGTGCAGAGCTAAAAGTCGATTCGGGTGAAGTGTTCAACGTGCCGCATTACCCAAGCCCGACATATCGCTTTGAGGTGGACCAAGCAGGCGTCTGGCCGAATGTGCGGAATACATCGGGCGCTCTAGAGGATGTGCGAACACTGCCTCATGATGATGGAACCGATGGCCATGTAATTCTCGGGCCGATGGTAAATGCTGATGTGGCCCTTATAAACAGAAGCATCGGTCTTGAGGCACGTATGCGTTGGAGCAAGGAGAGCTTTCCCTATTGCTGGATCTGGATGGTTTGGGGCGGAATAAAACAATATCCATTATGGGGCGCACACCGATTGGTGACTATCGAGCCGTTCTCCTCTCCTGTGATTTCCTTAACGGAGGCAATTACAAATGGCACCGCACTGGTAGCTGAACCTGGGGGTATCGTCTCCTCGTGGGTGGAATTCACTGTGAAAGAAATCTGAGGGGATAGCTGTGAAGATAACGAAAATTTCAACGACGGTCGTAAATGCAGCGCTTCGCAACTGGGTAATCGTTCGAGTAGATACCGACGAACCAGGTTTGTATGGACTTGGCGAAGCAACTGTCGAATTCCAAACCGAAGCTGTCGTTGGCGCTGTTAAATCTGTCGCACCTCTAATCATCGGCCGCGATCCGTTGGAGATTGAGCGGAACTGGCAAATCATCTATCGCCATCCTTTCTTTAAAGGTGGCGTCGTTTCCATGTCTGCACTAAGCGGCATTGATCAAGCGCTCTGGGATATTCACTCGAAGAACATGGGAGTGCCGCTTTGGCGTGCGCTCGGCGGATTAGCTCGTGATCGTGTTCGACTTTACGACCACCTCGGTGGCGGAAATTCAGAGGCAGTTTATGACTCAGACACCGCTAAGTCTTTTGCTGACAAGATGCTCGAGAGTAAAGAACTTGGTTTTACCGCCGTGAAGATTCTTGCAGTGCCACAAGCAGCCCCCTTAGAAGGTGCGAAGAAGTTAAAGCACGCGGATACCTTGATGCGCGCTGCGCGTGAAGCCGGTGGCGACGACATCGACATCATGGTTGATTTCCATGGTCGCACCTCAGCTGCGATGGCTATTCAATTCGCAGAGGTTCTTGCGCCATATCGCCCCTTCTTCCTCGAAGAGGTAGTGCAACCTGAGCAGTACGAAGCAATGAAGCGCGTCAAAGAGAAGGTATCCATCCCGCTTGCTGCGGGAGAGCGTCTCTACACGCAACAAGAGTTCTTGCCATTCCTTAAGTCCGGCGTCTTCGAAGTAGCCCAACCGGATGTATGCCATGCAGGTGGTATTACTGGCCTTCGCAAGATTGCCGCGCTCTGCGACGCCTTTGGCGTAGTGATGGCGCCGCATAATCCGCTGGGTCCAATCGCGACGATGGTCAACGTTCACCTTGGACTTGTCACACCAAACTTCCTTATTCAAGAGGTGATGCGTGCAGATGTGCCATGGCGTAAAGAGGTCGTCGAAGGCACACCAGATATCGTTGATGGACACATACTTCCGCCATCAACTATTGGAATTGGCGCCACAATCAACGACGCTGCAGCTGCAAAGCATCCATATAAACAAGATGCTCCCACGCAGTGGTTCCACAGCGATGGATCAGTTGCTGACTGGTAACTCTTGTTTAGTTGGACCGTTGATTTTCCACATGAAATAGCTTCCGAGCGCGATGGGAATCAAAGCGCTGTATCCGACTACGTAACCGAAGTTGTCAAAGACTATGGCGAGGATGAACGGAGCAAAGCCAAAAGAGAACGATGTTCCCATCATGTAGCGAGAGATTCGAAGGTCGGCATGTGCAAAACCTTCGGAGACGCGGAAGGCGCCTAAGCCAAAAAGGGGAGCGATTCCGGTCGCAGCAACAGTTAAACCAACCATAGTTATGTAAGGGTCATCAAATAAGCAGACAATGGCTGCGCCCAACATGATTGCGGCAACAGCCAACTTAATGACCACAGCAGGATTTGGTTGGAAGTAGGCAAACGAAAGTCGTGATGCTGCAATTCCGTAACTGAGGATTGCAGAGCCAAGCGCACCTAGAGCGATTGGCGCATCGCGACTCACCAAGAGATCAAGCGCCCAAAAACCAATACCAACCTCAAGGATGCAATTGGTGATACCAAAGGCAACAATTTTTGTTTGAACTGCTTTGCTTACCATGGCCGCAGAGTGGCGATGAGTGCTCTCTGGGACTATGAACTGCACTTTCCATACGCGCATCAGTGAAATTGGGGTGAGAATTAGCGCGCCCACAATGATTGGTAAGCGCCACCCTCGGTCTGCATGTAACGAAGCGCTGATGAGCAAGATGGCCGTCGCACCCACGACCGCTTGGATGCCGGTCTGCATCATCATCCGTCGCATCGACGGCGAACTATCATGCGAAATCTGCGCCAAGCTGATTGCATTCACAATCGTTTGTGAGAATGCGGCAATTCCCACCGCAGGAACTGTGATGAGAATCGTAGGGGCAGTCACTAGCGCAATCACGCCAACAAACATCACTACCAACATCGTCCGGACGACCCAGTCTCGTCCAAACTTATTTATCAACGGGACTGTGAGACGTGCACCCAAGGTGGCGCTTATTCCAACCGCAATATTATGAGTCCCTGCGAGAGTGCGACTGATATCGAGATCAAGTCGAAGTAGCGGGATCGCAGCTCCTGCGGACCAGAGCAGATAGGAGCCGATTGCGGCCATCATCAATAGCGATCGAAAATTATCGTTTTCTCTCTTGATTTTCTGGTCGTTCTGCTCGCTCGTCACCTTTACTACTTTATTACGATGGTGATTGGCACCCCTAGAATATTTTGGGCAATTCTTGATACTTCTTGAATACGTTCTGCTTTTCGCATCGCGGAATAATCATGCTCTACAGCAAACTTCGAAGAATCCCGAAAATCAAGGGTAAGTATTCCATCGGAAAACTCTGCAAGTCGGCCATCAAAGAAAGCTAGCCAGAGAATGCGGTCGATACGAAGTAGTTCATCGAGAACCTCGTTCCATCGTACTTTGATCTCTTCAAGCGTCATTAAATTACAAAATCACGATGTGTCGTTTACGCCAAGAAGGAATAGATGATGGCGATTGCTGAAATCGTCAGCGCGATGAAGAATCCAGGCCCTTTTTCAATTTTGCTATTAACGGGCTTGCTCACCGTGGCCAACAATAAAAGCGCACCAACAATTATCGCAAAGCCGCCTGCATTGAAATCTATATAGCGCCAGTTGATTAAGCCAACCGCGAGCGAGGTATATGCAATGAGCCGGATATTTGTCATGTCAACAATTTACCAAATGGTCCATCCGCCATCTACTACCAACGCTTGTCCAGTAATAAATGATGAGCCAGGTGCAGCAAGAAAAAGTAGCGCGGTACGCAATTCTCGATCAGTACCTATCCGTCCCATCGGTGTGGCTTGAGATACTGCATCAAGAAGCGGACCAGGGGAGAAGTATTGGCGGTTTACTGGGCTATCAAAGCTTCCCGGGCAGAGCGCATTGACGGTGACGCCAGACTTCGCCACTTGGGCGGCAAGAAACTTGGTCAAACCAATCAGAGCATGCTTGCTTGTGAAGTATGAGGGCATATGGACGCCAAGTCCCGGGTATCGACTCTCATCGCCTGCAACAACCCCATAAATAGAGGAGATGTTGATGATTCTTCCCCAATTATTCTCGATCATCCCTGGCAACAGAAGTTGAGAGAGCCAGAATGGCGCCTCAACATTGAGCGTCATGATGCGCTTCCAGTCAATAGATTGCTCTTCCCACCACGGCGCACGGTGTGCCAACCCAGAGCTATTTACCAAAATATCAATATGACCGACTCGCTGCGCCAGTGCCACAACGTCGTCATAATTTGTGACATCACATCGTTCCGCTGAAATCTTCTCGTAGGTTCCGCGTAATTCTGCTACCACGGTATCGAGGAACTCTTTTCGTCGGCTGGCAATAATGACCTCTGCACCTGCATCCAAGAGCGCTTGCGTGAATTGCCGCCCTAA
>CAZZFG010000086.1:0-2306 GCA_964653345.1 uncultured Bifidobacterium sp.
GAGGGCGGGTTTTTTAATCTGCAATTAGTTATGCCATTGCTTTCTTCAAGTTCTCATCGATTGCCGCAAGGAACTCTTGTGTGTTGAGCCATGGAGCATCTTTACTAATCAACAATGCGAGATCTTTTGTCATCTTCCCTTCCTCGACAGTCTTGATACAGACTTTCTCGAGGGTCTCAGCGAACTGAGCCAATGCAGGGTTGTTGTCGAGCTTCGCGCGGTGCGCTAAGCCACGAGTCCAAGCAAAGATGGAAGCGATTGGGTTTGTTGATGTCGCTTTTCCAGCTTGATGATCTCGGTAGTGACGAGTGACGGTGCCATGTGCTGCTTCAGACTCAACCGTCTTTCCATCTGGCGTCATCAAGACTGATGTCATCAAACCAAGTGATCCATAACCTTGTGCGACGGTATCTGATTGCACATCACCGTCGTAGTTCTTACATGCCCAGACGTAGCCGCCTTCCCAACGAAGTGAAGTTGCGACCATGTCATCGATCAAGCGATGGTCATACTCGATTCCTGCTGCCTGGAATTGGCTCTTGAATTCGCTTTCATAGACTTCTGCGAAGATATCTTTGAAGCGTCCGTCATAGGCCTTCAAAATAGTGTTCTTCGTTGAGAGATAAACCGGGAATTTACGGGCAAGTCCGTAGTTCATCGATGCGCGAGCAAAGTCGCGAATGGAGTCATCAAGGTTGTACATCGCCATTGCTACGCCTGAACTTGGGAAATCAAAGACGTTGAACTCCATCGGCTGTGAACCGTCAGCAGGTGTGAAGGTCACCGTTAACTTGCCAGGGCCAGGCACTTTGAAATCAGTGGCGCGGTATTGGTCACCAAAAGCGTGACGACCAATAACGATTGGCTTTGTCCAATGTGGAATCAATCGCGGCACATTGCTGATGATGATCGGCTCACGAAAGATCACACCTCCGAGAATGTTCCGAATCGTGCCATTAGGGGACTTCCACATGCTCTTGAGATTGAACTCTTTGACGCGCGCTTCATCGGGTGTAATCGTCGCGCATTTAACACCAACGCCATGTTTCTTGATCGCATTTGCGCTGTCGATAGTGACTTGATCATCAGTTTTATCGCGATACTCGATACCTAGGTCGTAGTACTCAAGATTCACATCGAGGTACGGAAGAATCAACTGATCCTTGATGAATTGCCAGATGATACGAGTCATCTCATCGCCGTCGAGCTCGACGACCGTTCCAGCTACCTTTATCTTTGACATTCGCTTCTCGCCTTCTCTATTTCAGATTCCAGATTCCAGATTTTCTAAAGATTCTTTACATCAGCTTGTTTTGCACGAACAGCTTCGGCAGCAACTTTTAGCTCTGCTAATTCGCTATCAGTGAGTTTGGTTTCTACGACCTTGCGAATACCGCTCTTGCCAATCTCGGCTTCGACGCCGAGGTAAACGCCAGAGATTCCATATTCGCCATCAACCCACGCGCAGACCGGCATTACAGCGCCAGAATCTTCGATAACTGCTTTCGCCATACGTGCTGCAGCTGCAGATGGTGCGTAATATGCAGATCCAGTCTTGAGTAACGCAACGATTTCGGCGCCACCATTTCTCGTCTTTACAACAAGCTCTTCAATTTCTGGAGCAGAGAGCAATTCGCTCAGTGGCTTGCCATTGACGCGACAGCGACTTGGGACTGGAACCATCGTGTCACCATGTGAACCAAGAGTTAGCGTCTCAACATCGCTGACCTTCACGCCAAGCTTCGTCGCGACGAAATTAGTAAAACGCGCGGTATCTAACATTCCCGCTTGACCCATCACGCGGTTGTAGGGAAAAGCAGAAGCGATTTGAGCCAGCGCAGTCATCTCATCGAGCGGATTGGAGACTACGATGATGACGGCATTTGGGCTGTGCTTTGCAACATTCTCGGCAACGCCACGAACGATTCCTGCATTAACGCCAATTAAATCCATACGGCTCATGCCAGGCTTGCGCGGCAATCCAGCGGTGATGACAACAACATCTGAATTAGCAGTCTTCTCATAGCCGGCGCCATCAGGTGTAGTGGTCGCACCGATGACCAGCGTTTCAAAACCTTCAATCGAACGTGATTGATTCATATCGAGGGCAAGACCTTCAGGTTTGCCTTCGACGATGTCGGTGAGAATTACTTCATCAAAAATGTTGTACTCGGCGAGGCGGAGTGCGGTTGTTGATCCATAGAATCCCGCTCCGACCACGGTGACGCGACCTGCCATTTTCGGGCCCCAATCTCTCTTGATATCAAGATAACTCTACCCCCGCGCTGCCGCCTTGGCGCCGGCGC
>CAZZFG010000086.1:2406-4041 GCA_964653345.1 uncultured Bifidobacterium sp.
ACCGCTCTGCCGCTTCAACGACATTAGCAAGGAGCATGGCGCGCGTCATTGGACCTACCCCACCTGGCATTGGCGCAATGAAACCGGCTTTGCCATGAACATCAGGATGCACATCACCGAGCAAACCGTCGCTGGTTCGAGTGATGCCGACATCGAGCACTGCTGCGCCCGCTTTGATATCAGCTGCAGTGATGAAGTGTGCTTTACCTAGCGCAGCAACAACGATATCCGCACGCGATAAGTGAGATTTAAGGTCAACGGTTGCCGAGTGCGTGATCGTCACAGTTGCACTCTCACGTTTACGAGTAAGCAGTAACCCTAACGGTCTACCAACAGTCAGTCCGCGACCAACAACTACCACTTCTGCGCCGTTGATTCGCACGTTGTAGCGCTCAAGTAACTCGACAATTCCACGTGGGGTGCAGGGCAGCGGTGCAGGTTGATCGAGGACAAGCTTGCCAAGATTAAGTGGATGCAGTCCATCAGCATCTTTTGCGGGATCTATCTCTTCTAAGATCGCATTTGCGTCGATTCCTTTGGGAAGTGGAAGTTGCACGATGTATCCAGTGCACTCTGATGAATTATTCAAGTCGCGGATTGCAGCACGAATGTCGCCAAAGGTTGCTGATGCTGGTAAATCAACGCGAAGCGATTGGATACCTACCTCTGCGCAATCTTTATGTTTACCTCCAACATATGCATGTGAACCTGGATCATCACCAACCAGCACGGTGCCAAGACCCGGTCGCTTAGCTAACTTCGTTACGCGCGCTGCCAGTTCGTTCTTGATTTCACTGGCAACTTTTTTGCCATCAAGTATCACTGCGCTCATGCGTTAATAGTAACCACTCACGCGTGGGCAAAATGGCGAACGCCGGTGAAATACATAGTTCCACCAGCCTTTTCGACCGCGGAAATCACCTCTTCATCACGGACGCTGCCACCTGGCTGCGCAATCGCCCTAATTCCTGCAGCTAAGAGAATCTCTACGCCATCAGCAAAGGGAAAGAATGCATCGCTAGCCGCAAAACTGCCCTGCGCGCGTTCGCCAGCGCGTGTGATTGCAAGTCGAGCGGAATCGACGCGGTTGACTTGGCCCATTCCGATTCCCACTGATGCAAAATTTTGTGCGAGCAGGATGCCATTACTTTTAACGGACCGAACCGCGCGCCAAGCGAATTCCAACTCTTTGAGTTCTTCTGGCGAGAGGGCTTTACCTGCAACTAGCGTCCATTGTGCGCTGGAATCCCCTGGCGCATTTACTCGGTCGAATTCTTGGACCAATAATCCGCCATCAATATGGCGATACTCCAATTGAGCAGATACCGGATCGACCTTGAGAATTCGAATCGAAGGTTTCTGTTTCAGAATCTCGAGCGCTTGCTCGTCATAATCAGGCGCTGCAATTACCTCGGTAAATACTTCGCTCACTCCCTGTGCCATCGCTGCAGTAACTTTCCGATTTGCAGCTATCACGCCACCGAAAGCAGAGACAGGATCACATGCATGCGCGCCGTTATATGCATCGGCTATGGATGCACCGATTGCAACGCCACATGGATTGGTATGTTTAATAATTGCCACTGCAGGGTCGGAGTGATCATGTGCAGCGCGCCAGGCAGCTTCGATATCAAC
>CAZZFG010000087.1:0-4038 GCA_964653345.1 uncultured Bifidobacterium sp.
ACTGAGAAAGAGAAATCCGAGTAGTGAAACTCCCGCGGAAGGGTTCGCTCCTTCGCGAAATTCCTATCCTGGTAGTCGTCTCACTCTTTATCTCAATCGTCATTAAAGCGTTCTTGATTCAGGCGTTCTATATTCCTTCTGGATCGATGCAGACGACCCTTGAGATCAATGATCGAGTTATCGTCAACAAGTTAGGTAACTTCTTCTCTGATGTTAAACGTGGTGATGTAGTGGTCTTCCGAGATCCCGGGGGATGGCTGCCACCTGCATACGAAGAGAAACGTGCTGCGCCGCTACAAGCAATTCGTAATGGATTAGTTTTTGTAGGCCTCGCGCCCGATCCTGCTAAACAGCACTTGATTAAGCGGGTCATCGGAGTCGGCGGAGATCACATAGTCTGTTGTGATGCTTCTGGTTCGCTTGTGATCAATGGGAAAGCGATCAAAGAGAAGTACCTCTACGAAGGCAATACGCCAAGTGATATGAAATTCGATGTGACAGTGCCTAAAGGATTCCTCTGGGCGATGGGCGATCATCGCGCAGCGAGCGAGGACTCTCGATATCACCAAGAAGATCCCAACAAAGGAATGGTTCCGCTCAACAAAGTTGTTGGACGTGCGTTCATGGTGATTTGGCCCGTTCGACATTTCTCGCTCTTACCTCGACCCGAGGCGTTGACCGCGATTCCTGTGAAATGAACCCAGAAGCTGCGCTCCGTGCGGCGGGTTTTACGCTCATCGCTGGCGTTGATGAAGCTGGACGCGGTGCATATGCCGGCCCACTAGTGGTAGCTGCAGTGATCCTTAATCCCGAGAACCCCCTGAGTGAAGTAGGGGATTCAAAGACTTTCACAGAACGTAAGCGCAGTGAACTCGCAAAAGAGATTAGAGAGCGAGCCCTTGCATATTCGATTATCGAGATCGATCCGGAAGAGATTGATCTGCATGGACTTCATCCTTCGAATGTAGGCGGCATGCGTCGAGCGATTACTGCGCTTTCGCACACCCCCGACTACATCATCACCGATGGATATCGCGTAGCCGGTCTTGAGATTCCTGCTATTGCCATGTGGCGCGGTGATCAAATTAGTGAGTCAGTCGGAGCGGCTTCAATAGTCGCTAAAGATCATCGAGATCAGATCATGATTGAGTGGGATGTTCGTTATCCAGAGTACGGCTTTGCCCAGCACAAGGGCTACGGAACCGCAGCACATCAACGTGCATTAGAAAAGCATGGCGTCTTACCCATTCACCGAAAATCCTTTGCGCCCATTACTCGCTTACTCGAAAGTTTTCAACGAGGTAATTAACAGGCAAAGCCAAATCGATTAGGTGTGTACGCTCGAACTTTACTGTCGGATGGGAATTCTAGATTCCCGCCATGGCCAATTCCTCGCAATCATCACACAGCTCACACAGCTCACTCAGCTCACTCAACTCTCTCCACCAACTAAGCCCACATCAATTAGGTCGAGCTGGAGAAGCGGCAGCAGTTGATTACCTTCTGGAAGCTGGCTATTCAATCATTGATCAGAATTGGCGTGGATCACGCGGTGAAATAGACATCATCGCGAACGACAAACGTGCGATTGATTTTCCTTACGAGCTAGGTGATTCAGAGATTGTTATTGTCGAAGTAAAAACCCGCTCGTCAAATGCATTTGGCGCACCCTTTGAAGCAATCACACCTGAGAAGTATCGACGGCTCTTTCTATTGGGTCGTGAATGGATAGGTACATACCATCCAGGTGCACAGTGGCGAATTGATGTTCTTGCTTTGGTCTGCACTGATGGGGGTTTTCGCTTTACCCACCACAAAGGGTTGATTGCCTGATGCTTGCAATCACTCGCTCTATCTCTTTGGTAGGACTCACGGGACATGTCATCGACGTTGAAGCAGATATTGGTAACGGAGTGCCTGGTTTCACGCTCCTTGGTCTTCCCGATGCAGCGCTATCCGAATCTCGCGATCGGGTGCGTTCAGCGATTATTAACTCTTCAGCGCAATGGCCAAATAAGCGGATCACACTTGCGCTCTCACCCGCCGCGCTTCCCAAGCGCGGTTCAGCCTTCGATTGTGCAATTGCTCTTGCCTTACTTGCGGCTGCAGAAGAGATCACCGTGGAGCGCCTCAATGGAATGGTGGTACTTGGCGAGTTGACGCTCGATGGCAGAATCAAATCAGTGCCAGGGATTCTTCCCTCGCTACGCGCAGCCTCGTTACATGGGATTGATCGGGCGATTATCCCCTCTGACAATTATGAAGAGGGTTCGTTAGTCCCTGGAATTGAAATCATCCACTTCGGACATCTTCGAGAATTACTCACTTGGCTTCGCAGCGGTGAATACTCGCCAATAGATAAAGGCACTTTCGAGGTTAGCGAACGGGAGAGCACGACCTTAGATTTCTCTGATATCGCCGGGCAGGAACGGGCGAAAGCAGCGCTGGAAATTGGTGCAGTTGGTGGTCACCACATCGCGATGGTGGGGCCACCTGGAGTCGGCAAGAGCATGCTCGCAGCGCGAATTCCCACGATTCTCCCGACACTCAACGATCGAGATGCGTTAGATGTGACATCGCTCCATTCAATCGCAGGGAAAATCACAGCCGGTAGTTCGCCGCTGATTACTACGCCACCATTTATCGCACCACATCACACCATCACGCGAGCAGGGTTGATTGGTGGCGGCGCGGCAACTATCTCGCCAGGCGCATGTTCCTTGGCACATCGAGGGATTCTCTTTCTCGATGAAGCACCTGAGATCTCACGACCTGTTATCGAATCGCTTCGGGAGCCGATGGAGTTGGGAGAGGTGACGCTTACCCGACTGGGTCGGAGCGCAACCTTTCCCTCCAGATTCACGCTAGTACTCGCGTCAAATCCATGTCCATGTGGGTGGGCAATCGGCAAAGCGAAACGATGCACCTGTTCATCGCTAGCAAGTCGCCGTTATCGCGAGAAATTATCTGGGCCGATACTCGATCGAATTGATCTTCGTATCGAACTAGAGCCGCTCTCGCAAGGAGATCTTATGCGAAGCGGCGAGAGCAGCGCAGAGATCAGGGCGCGCGTGAGCGGCGCTCGTGAACGATCGAGCGCACGATTTCGTACTTACCCATGGTCGATTAATTCTGAAATTCCTGCCGCTGCGCTTCGACATGAGTTTGCTCCAGATTCTCGGGCGCTGCGCGCGCTCTATCGTGCGCTCGATGCAGAAGAGATAACGGTGCGCGGGCTCCATCGAATCCAACGGGTAGCGTGGAGCATCGCTGACTTAGCAGGAGAGCCCTCCCCTTCACAGAATTCAATTGAGCAAGCGCTTGCGCTCCACTTGCGGGAGCGGCTATGAAAAATGAAATTCGCCGAATCACGTCCGAAAGTTCTGAGTGGCCGACGCGATTAAATGCCCTCGCAAAACCGCCACGCGAGCTATTTGTAGCGGGACGAAACCTTGCCGAGATAGCAACCCAACGACATCGCACTGTGTCAATCGTTGGTGCGCGCAACTCCACATATTATGGTGAGAAAATTGCGCGCGACTTTGCAACATATTTTGCTGCGCTCGACTGGACGGTTGTCAGTGGCGGCGCTTTCGGAATCGACTACAACGCACATCGCGGAGCTTTACTTATCGATGGGGTGAGCATTGCCGTGTTAGCAGGTGGCCTCGACTCACCCTATCCACGTAGCCATGATGGGTTATTCGCAGAGATCACAGATCGGGGTGCTTTGATCTCGGAGCAACCTCCAGGCGTTCGTGCAGCAAAGGGGCATTTCCTTGCGCGAAATCGCCTAATTGCTGCGCTCAGTATCGGCACCATTGTTGTCGAAGCTGCATATAAGAGTGGCGCCATTAGAACTGCGCGCGATAGCGCGGAGCTTTTTCGCCCAGTTATGGCTACTCCCGGCGCCATTACCTCGCCGCAGAGCGCTGGAGTACATGGTCTAATCCGCGATCGAATTGCAGAGTTGGTCACCTCGCCGACTGAAGCGCTCGAAATTCTCACGCCATTAGATCTCTAAAAAGGGCGTCAAAG
>CAZZFG010000088.1:0-4031 GCA_964653345.1 uncultured Bifidobacterium sp.
GCAACGGCTGGAATCTTTCCGTCACAGTATTTCTCAATCATCGCAATCGCTCGCGACGCGAGATTTCCGAAATCATTCGCAAGCTCGCTTGTGTAGCGAGCGACCATATCCTCCCAAGAGAAAGAGCCATCGGTGCCAAATGGAATTGCGCGCAGGAAGTAATACCGGAACGCATCTACGCCGAAGAAGTTGGTGATATCCGCAGGAGCAATTCCAGTGAGTTTGCTCTTACTCATCTTCTCGCCGCCGACAAGAAGCCAGCCATGCGCAAAGACTTTTCGCGGCACTGGTAGCCCTGCGGCCATCAACATTGCAGGCCAAATCACGGCATGGAAGCGGAGAATATCTTTGCCAACAAGATGCACATCTGCCGGCCATTTTTTGGCAAACTCATTCGCTCCAGGAGTACCAACTTCATCACCAAGTCCTACCGCTGTTGCGTAATTGAGTAACGCATCAAACCAAACGTAAACAACTTGCTTGGTATCCCATGGAACAGGAATTCCCCACGAGAAAGAAGATCGAGAGATGGAGAGATCAGAGACCCCACCTTCAAGGAATGAGACCACTTCATTCCGCGCACTTGCAGGTTCGCAGGCTTCGGGATTCTTTCGATAATGCTCGAGTAACGGTTGGACAAATGCAGATAATCGGAAGAACCAATTCGTCTCACTCACTAGCTCTACCGGTCTTGAGTGAATTGGACAGAGTTTTTCATCTTCAGTCGAACCTGGAAGCAGATCCCCAGGGAGCTTGAACTCTTCACAGCCAACGCAATACGGACCCTCGTACTTACCTTCGTAGATATGACCTGCATCTTTGAGGCCTTGCAAAAATCTTTGTACTCGCTCCATATGTCGAGGTTCAGTTGTGCGAATGAAATCATCATTTGCGATGTTTAAAGCCTGCCAAGTGGGCTTCCACGAATTCTCTACGAGCTTATCCGCCCAACTCTGCGGATCGCTTCCGTTTGCTTCTGCTGTGCGCAAAACTTTTTGACCATGCTCATCGGTACCCGTGAGAAACCACACGCCCTCACCCCGTTGTCGATGCCATCTCGTTAAGACATCGCCGGCCACGGTTGTGTACGCATGGCCAATATGCGGCGCATCATTTACATAATAAATGGGCGTTGTGAGATAAAAGCTTTTATCGGTGGCCTGGGACATCACTGCTCTATCTTAGAGGCGACCAGGGCATCGAAAACTTCCCGCTTGCGGAGCCGGAATTCCTCTGCGACCGCAATAATCGCCTCGCGCCGCTCCATCCCCGTCGATTCACGTAGCGCCACCTGTGCTGCGATCTCTTCAGGAGTTCGAGCGGCAACCTCGCTTGGTTGAGCGCCTTCAATCACGATTGTTACCTCACCGAGGATCTCGCGTTCGCTGACCCAAATATTAAGTTCATTCAATGTGCCACGGAAAACTTCTTCGTATCGTTTGGTCATCTCTCGACAGAGCGCGACCTTACGTTCACCACCCAAAACTTCGAGCAAGTCAACGACTAGCTCTTTGGTCCGATGTGGTGCTTCGAAGAGCACGATGGCTCGCGCTTCATTCTTTATGGAATGTAGATAATCAACCCGCGCTTTTGCGCTCCGAGGTGTAAATCCATCAAAGAGGAAGCGCTCCATCGGTAATCCAGAGAGCGCAAGCGCTGTTGTGACTGCACTTGGTCCAGGAATGACTTCCACATGCGCACCAATCTCGAGAGCGATTTTCACCGCTAGATATCCAGGATCGCTCACTCCAGGCATTCCACCGTCAGTTATCAAGAGCACCGTTTTCCCAGAGAGGAGAAACTCACGAAGTTCGACTACCCGCTCTTGTTCATTCCCAGCGAAGAACGAGTGCACGTGCGCCTGAAGAGTTACGCCAAGATCATTAGCGAGATGTCGAAATCGACGGGTATCTTCGGCGAAGATGACCTCACACTCGGTCAGCGCTTTTCGAAGGCGAGGCGAGGCATCATCAGGGTTGCCCAATGGCGCTCCAGCAAGGATTAGCCGCCCGATATTCACCGTCTTATCCTCCCAGGTTCTACGCTGGTAGGCATGATTCGTGCCCTAGGGAACCGCACTGTTGCTATTTGGTCTGTCGTTGCAGCAGCGCTCTTCCTCCGCCTCTTTCGATTGAGCACTCCCCCTAAATTGATTTTCGATGAGATCTACTACGTCGATGGCGCACGTGATCTCCTCAAATTCGGGGTCGAGGTCAGCGCGAATAAACCCGAGTTCATAGTCCATCCCCCCATAGGTAAATGGGTGATTGGTGCAGGTATTCAGATATTTGGCGACAACCCTTTTGGGTGGCGGGTAATGGTTGCGCTACTTGGCACGCTCTCCATCTTGCTCATTGCAAAGATTGCCGCACGGATATTCGGTGCGTTGGGGTACGGACTGATTGCCGCATTGCTCGCGTTCTTTGATGGACTCAATTTGGTGATGTCACGAACTGCGCTCCTGGATATGACACTCACAACCTTCCTATTGGTCGCTGTGTGGTTTCTCATTGATCGACGATTTTTATTTGCAGGCATTTTCTTCGGTTTAGCGCTTGGCACCAAGTGGAATGCAATTTTCTACATTATTGCGCTCTCGGTCTATTTTGTTATCCGCGAGATCAGAGAAATTTCAAGCATGCAATCTCACGACATGGAAAAAAAATTCCAACGAAAAGATTCCATTCCTCTGGTTGCGCTGATTGCTCTCAGAAAAGTTCAGTTATTAGTGGTACCGCTCGTCGTCTATACGGCGAGCTGGATTGGCTGGTTTCTCTCTCCCCGTGGTTGGAGTAGATCGTGGTCAGCAGATAATGGCTCGCACTTCCTGGCGCCATTTCGTTCCTTCATCCATTACCAATTTGAGATTCTCAACTTCCACAAGGGGTTAGATTCTGGACATAACTACCGCTCATCCGCCTGGCAGTGGTTATTACAAATCCGTCCGACATCGTTCTATTACGAATCGCCAAAGTGTGGTGGAGGGACTTGCTCTCAAGAGGTGCTCGCGATTGGCACACCTCTGCTCTGGTGGAGTGGTGCGCTATCAGTTCTTTTACTCCTCGCACTCTGGTTCAAGAGTCGGAACCATTCGTTAATCTTGCTTGGCGTTGCCGCCGGCTGGCTCCCATGGTTCGCCTTTCCCGATCGGACAACTTTCTCCTTCTATTCCATCGCTTTTGAGCCATGGATAATCCTGGCGCTGGTTGCAGCGATTAAGGAGATCAACGAAAGGCTTCCCGAGCGCATTTCTCGAAAAACGCGAAAGAGCGCATTAGCGCTTTTCATAACAATTATTGGCGCAAATTTCGTTTATCACTCGCCGATATTTCTGGCGATTACTCTCTCATACGATCACTGGCGCAGTTTAATGTGGCTCCACTCGTGGATATAGCAGCTAATTAACCGTTTGCGGCCTTACGGTCCTCTTCTTGGTCAAAGACTTGATCTGCATGGAGATCCGCGCCCTTTAACTCAACTTCATTTATATTCTCAACAAGCTCGGCGTTGTTTTTTCCTGCAATCGGACGTGTTGGGGCTTTTGGCGCATTCACATAAGTTGGTAGTGGCACATCACTTGGCTGCCACGAATCATTGGGGATTACTGTCACTGTTCGAGAGTGATTAATAGGAATCCATTGGCTTATCTGCCCTTCCGGGTTTCGATAAGTAATTTCGGAGAAATTAAAACTGGAGCCTCTGCTCTTCATGGTCGCCGCACGTCGTCTACGTCTTACATCCTCTTGCACTTTCTGACGCCTAACGTGCACAACAAAAATTACTAACAATGAAAATGGAAGTAAGAGAGATTTGAATGGTACGGCATCTGCAAAAGCCGCAACAATTGTTCCAAAGAAAAACAGAATGAGCGTCACAAGAGAAATCTGTCGCTTGCGGAGCGCGTTCGCTTCGCGCTCGGCAATCTCAGCGCTTGTCATATATGTATTCGGTGAAGAACCAATTGACACAACATGCATCGCACTGCGATATCGCTCAAGGCTTTTACTCTCAGAAACCTCATCATGCGATCG
>CAZZFG010000089.1:0-4000 GCA_964653345.1 uncultured Bifidobacterium sp.
TTTGCAGGACAGTGGATTTACCGGCGCCATTTGGCCCGACCACACCAATCTTCGCTCCCGGCAAGAACATTAAAGTGACATCGTCGAGGATCACCTTATCCCCATGCGCTTTACGCGCCTTTTTCATCGTGTAAATGAACTCAGCCATGGACGCCACTTTATCGCCTCAAGGGTGCGAACTATGAACCGGTACCATTGCGATGAGTACGAAACCGACGTTGCGCCCGTAGCTCAGTCGGATAGAGCACCCGCCTTCTAAGCGGGTTGTCGCAGGTTCGATTCCTGCCGGGCGCGCATGAATGCTGGCGTACCTATCGTCTGGATCGATTGCGAGATGACTGGGCTCGACTTATCCGTCGATGCTCTCATTGAAGTTGGCGTTGTCATCACCGACCAGGAGTTACAAATTCTTGACCCAGGCTTTGAAGTTGTAATTCTTCCACCCGAGAGCTCGCTGGCGCAGATGAGTGATTTCGTCCGCACTATGCATCAGGAATCTGGTCTCTTGGAGGTTCTTCATTTGGGAGAGAGCTTGAGTAAAGCAGAGGAGCAAATCCTTGCTTATCTCGAGCGTATGAAAGTTCCAGCGGGAAAATCTCCACTAGGAGGAAACAGCCCTTGGATGGACCGGAGTTTCATTGCACGAGATATGCCAAAACTCAACCAATTTCTCCACTACCGCACTATCGATGTTTCATCGATAAAAGAGTTAGCCAAGCGTTGGTACGCCACTAAATACTTCAATGCGCCCGAGAAAACCGGTAATCATCGGGCGCTTAGCGATGCGCAAGACTCAATTAGAGAACTTGCTTATTATCGGAGCGAAATATTTGCTGCGCCCAACTCAGCTAGCCCACATCCCTAGTTTTCTTCTTAAAAAAAAGAGAATGGGCAGACTCTTTCCGAGTCTGCCCATTCGGGTCACTCCGGAAATTAACTGATTTGATCTACAAGAGCCTTTGCTGCGGTTAGCAGATTCCCTGAGATTGGTGAGTAACCAAGAGTGGTTCCATCCTTGCACTTGCTAAGAAGGTGATCGACCAACTCCTTGACTGCTGGAGCGTTCGTGCCTGGCTTAACCCCACCCGCCTTTGGTGCAATTGCATATGTGAACAATGACATGTTGTACCCACCAGCTACTTTCTTTGTAAAGTCGATGGTGACGCCAGTGAGTGGATCTGCCTTATCGAAATCTCCGAGGAATTTCGCAGCTGCCTCTGGCGTTGGTGAGATGAACTCGCCGTTCTCGTTTTTCATCGATGCAAATGGCATTTTGCTTGAGATTGCATCCGAGAGGTCGGCATATCCGATTGCGTACTTAGTGGATCGAACGGTCGATACGAGAACTTGAGAGTTCGCTGCACCCTTGGCGCCGCGTGGCATTGCAGGCGTCGCTGAAGTGAAGGTTCCGTTTTTGACTTTCGGCCATTCCTTTGGAGCCACCTTGTTGAGATAGTCAGTCATATTCTCTGTGGTTCCCGAAGATGCCGAGCGATAGACAACGATGATTGGCTTCTTTGGCAACGTTACACCTGGATTGAGTGCACCAATTGCCCCATCATTCCAACGATCAATTGAGCCACGAAGAATCTTTGCCAATGTCGGAGCGTCAAGTTTAAGTTGGGTTTTCGCCTCAGGCACATTGTAAAGAACGGAGATTGGACCACCGACTACTGGAATATAGAGATATTTTCCGGTCGCCTTCGAGAGCGCGCTTGCTGCGTCTGACGCGCCAAAGTCCGTTACCCCGTCATTGAAATTATTACGGCCCGTTCCCGAACCGGTTGAAGAGTAAGTGACGTTGTGGCCACTGCTTGCTTTGCATGCGGTGATGTACTTAAAGGCAAATGATGAGCCCGATCCCGTGAGATCGGCTGCGCTAGCCGCGGTAGTGGAGGAGAAGATCAGTCCCATCGCGGCAGCGATAGTGATAATTGAGTGACGCAAACGCATCGAGTGTCCTTTCGTAGACTTCATTTCACTCCAACCATATGTGCGAGGAGGAAACTTCCCGCACCCTTCAGGTGAGGCTGGGGTGAATGAAAGGTGAATATTTAGGGTGCGCGCTGGGCTCCACTAACGGCGAGCCATCTTGGATTTGCCAAGCGTCCTGGCTAGAACGAAGAACATAGCCACGATGACCATGAGCACCAGTGCTGCAACCCAGGCTCGGGCTACGTCATTCTCGGTGCCGAGGGTCATCTGGGTAAATATGTACCAGGGCAAAGTTGCCATAGTTCCGCTAAACGGGTTGAGGTTCGTGGTATTCGATCCGAAGGCAGTGAGCAATAGAGGTGCCGTTTCGCCTGCAACGCGGGCAATACCCAGGATTGTAGCCGTGATAAGTCCCGTGCGTGCCGATGGTAAGACCACCTGAAGAACCGTTCGCATCTGTGTGCCACCCAAAGCTAACGCCGCATATCGCAATTCATCAGGAACAAGGCGAATGACTTCTTCTGCAGTACGAGCCACTGTGGGTAGCATCAAAATCGCGAGTGCGAGCGAGCCAGTTAAACCCGTGAATGGTAATACTTTGCTTACGATGAGCGCGGCATAAATGAAGAGACCAGCGACGATTGAAGGTACACCACTCATAGCCTGGATGAAGAAACGCGTGAAAGGAACCAATCGCCCGCGAACTTCCGTAATATACAGAGCCGCCAAGATTCCAAATGGCACAGAAATCAAAGTTGCCAAGCCGACGATAACGAGTGAGCCCAGTATCGCGTGAAGTAATCCCCCCTGATCAAGTGGGGTATCGACCCCAACAGTTGCAGCATCGTGAACTAAAAGTGAGAACCGAAAAGCTCGTAAGCCTGGAGCGAGCACGCTCTGGAATAACCAAGCAACTGCTCCGAGAAAGATTCCGCCAGCGAAAACAACAGACGTTTGCATAAAAAGATCGCCCCTAGATGCGGGCCTCTTGATCGCAATTGGCCAGATTACGATCGTGGCCACTGAGGCGAGAACCCACGAGAAAAAGAAGCCTAACTTTCCATCAAGACCCGTTGTTTTAACGAGAATTGAGGCAACAAATATTGGAATTAACGCCGGAGTTATCTCTGAGGCAACTCGTTTACGACTAAGTTCCCGCCAAGGTTTTTGAATTTCTACTTTGTTGTTCATTATTATTTCACCACTCGCTTGTTCTTGGTGGTTCGAGAGATAATGCTAGAGGCAACAAGATTTGCGCCAAGCGTGAGAATAAAGAGCACAAGTCCAGCTCCGAACAATCCCGCCAATTCGAATTCGGTAGCCTCACCGTATCGAGCGACAATCAATGAAGCGACATTGCCACCCTGGCTCTCGAGGATTCGGAACCAGTTAGTCTGGTCGTAGAAAAGTTGCAAAACAAAGAAGACGGCAACTGTCTCTCCCATTGCACGGCCAAGTCCAAGCATCGCTCCGCCAACCACACCGCCTCGGCCAAATGGTAGGACGATATTCCGAATCATGGCCGCACGAGTGGCGCCGAGTGCATAGGCGCCTTGAATGAGTTCCAACGGGGTCTGCGAAAATATTTCTCGAGATATCGACGTGACGATCGGGGTGATCATCAGCGCAAGGACCAAACCGGCCACAAACGGTGATTGGTCAAACGAGGGAAAGGTGACATTAAAGATCGGAATCCAGTCTAAATATCTATTAAGAAGTTGCGCCCAATACCGCGCATGTGGGACCAATATGAAGAGTCCCCATAACCCAAAAACTACCGAAGGAATGGATGCCGCTAAATCGACGATAAATGTCACTGCTGCTGACAAACGCTTTGGCATGTAGAACGAGATGCCAAGTGCCAGCATTACAGAGATTGGTACGGCAATGACCATCGCAATCAATGCGACCAGTAAGGTGCCATAGGCCATGGGGAAAAGTCCAAAATTGGCTGGATCGGGTGAGCCTTGTGAGGCTGGAAAGCCGTCACCTGAATACCAAATGGAGTTAGTCGCAAAACCCAAACCAAATTCGCGGAGCACTGGCGCACTGCGCTGAACCAAAT
>CAZZFG010000090.1:0-3997 GCA_964653345.1 uncultured Bifidobacterium sp.
GCATGGGTTATCGACCCACAACTTATCGAAGAGTTAATCGATATGAGTGATGGCTATACCGTGCTACCTAATGAAGCAGGTAAATTTACTGATGCCGCAAAAACTTTCTTAACGCTATTACGTGCGTCCATCGGCGAGAATCAAGTCTTCGCATTGCCTTACGGATCTCCCGATATAGCGGTACGAAAGAAGATTTCAGATGTAGAGCTAGCGCAGATTCAGAGCATTAGCGCCCTTCGTCTTGCGCGCGCCCTCGATATTCCCGTGTCAGCTGGGCTACCGGTAGGTCTTCCGCTCAACAAAAAAGAGGTAACTAATCGCGCAAAGAATTCCTTTGCCGTGCTCCATAAAACTCTCAATAAAATCGGGACGATAACTGCAGATGCTGAAGTGGCGGAAGTGGCTCTTCGAAGTAATGCGCTATTAAATCCCGACCTTCCACGAAAGAAAGTGCAGTACCTCGCCATCTCACTTAACGGAACTGTTGATCGTCTCGAAAAGAAGGTAAAAGTATTACCGGGCAAGTACACGCTCACCTCAACAAATGAGCAAATTCCAGTCACAATCGTTAATGAGTTTTCTGCACCCGCCGAGGTGGTTCTAATCCTTCATGCTGAGAATGCTCGTATCGTCATTGATACGGCTAAACGAGTAACTCTCGCCGAGAATTCTAGGAAGCAAGTTCTCATTACTGCTAAAGCGGTTGCAAACGGAAAGGTGCGCGTAGACGCCCGGCTCGAGACAATCAAAGGCGCGCGTTACGGCGAACCCAAATCGCTGCAATTCTCAATCTCAATGATTGGCCCTGTCATTACCTGGGTGATGGTCGGTGCTGGAATACTTCTAGTAGGAGCAAGCGGAATTCAGATCTATCGCCGTGCGCGAAGAAAGTCGGATCGAGCAAGGGAGCAGTGATGAGCGAAGATAATTCGGATTTCATCAAATCCTCCGCAATCATGGCTGCCGGAACTATCGTCTCTCGCTTCACTGGCCTTATTCGAAATTTACTTACTGTTGCAGCGCTTGGCACCGCGCTCTTTGCAGACACCTTCAATGTCGCCAACACGATTCCCACCATTCTCTACATCTTGCTTGCAGGCGGTGCGCTCAATGCGGTATTCGTTCCGCAACTAGTCCGCTCTATGCGGGAGGATGGCGATGGTGGCTCTGCATTCGCATCGCGCTTACTCACATCTGTGACGTCGCTACTCTTCTTTATCACCGCGCTTGGGATGGTACTCGCCCCACTAATCACGCGAATCTATGCCCCAAAATTCTCGCTACCCGGTTTTGAAACCGAGCGCTCACTCACGATTACATTTATGCGCTATTGCTTACCGCAAATTCTAATGATGGGTATCTTTGTCATACTTTCGCAGATCGGAAATGCGCGCGGGAAATTCGGACCCATGATGTGGGCGCCAGTCCTTAATAATCTCGTTGGTATCGCTGTTCTTGGGATATTTCTACGCATTGCGCCAGATATCACCGCAGCGACCATTACCTCACAGCAGAGCGCGCTCCTTGGTATCGGCACAACCTTGGGATTTGTAATTCAAGCGCTCGTGTTGATACCCGTGGTTCGAAATTCCGGCCTGACACTCTCGCTCCGATTTGATTGGCGTAATTCTAATCTGGGAAAGTCATTCCGCTTGGGCGGTTGGACTCTTCTCTTCGTACTTATCAATCAAATTGGCTATTTGATCATTGTCAAAGTTGCTACGTCGGCAGCGGTGCAAGCAAAGATTGAAGGAATCACGACTGGAGTTGGATTCACTCCCTATTCATATGCATATTTTATATTCATCCTGCCGCATTCAATTATTACTGTCTCAGTGATTACTGCGCTTCTTCCCAAAATCTCTCGCCTAGCTCATGAAGGAAATAGTGAAGCAGTAAAGAAGAATCTCGTTGATTCATTACGAAACATCGCAGTAGCCACTGCACCGAGTACTGTGCTGTTCATTGCTTTTGGTACAGCTATTGCATCGATTCTCTACGCCGGAAGTAGCGCTGCTGACTCACGACAGATTGGGTTAGTTCTTGCTGGATTCGCAATCGGATTAATTCCATTTAGCACGATGCCTTTATTACTTCGTGGCTTCTATGCGTATGAAGATACAAAAAGACCTGTAATCATCAACCTCTTTGCTACTGGTGCAATGATGCTTTTAGCGGTCTTGGCGGAGAACCTTGTTCCGTTTCAATATGTGACGGTTGCGCTCGCGATAATTCTTGGCCTGAGTAATGTACTTGGCACGCTGCTTTCTATCCGTAGCCTTGAGCGAAAGCTTGGTCGATTCCCAAAGCGAGCGCTCCTACTCACGCACATAAAGCTTTTGGCGCTCTCTTGCCTCGCCATCGCTCCAGGTTTCCTCCTCTTTACCGTGATCAAGAGTTGGATTGGCCAAGGATTGGTGAGCACTTTCTGCGCACTAGCTGCTGGCGGCTCCATATTCGCAGTGACCTATATATATGGTGGGCGAGCTGCCAAAGTGGAGGAAATCACAACGCTCTACAGCCAAGTGATTGCGAGATTCCGCCGAAAGTAAGTCAGTCGGCTCTGGCGATGAGATTCGGAATAGGACGAGATTAATAAGCGTTCTCGATAGTATGGCGGGTATGAATAACGCAACGGATATTCGAGATCTAGTTATCGTCGGATCGGGACCAGCCGGATATACCGCAGGCGTGTACGCAGGGCGGGCTCAACTTAAGCCCCTGCTCTATGAAGGTTCTGTTACTGCTGGTGGTGCTCTTATGAACACTACTGAGGTCGAGAATTTCCCGGGATTTCCCGAGGGCATCATGGGACCAGACCTCATGGACGCGATGCGCAAACAAGCAGCGCGCTTTGATGTCGAAATCGTCACTGATGACATCGTCGAGATGTCACTCGATGGCGATGTGAAAGTTCTCAAAGATGGAAGCGGTAATGAGGTACGTGCTAAAGCAGTAATTCTCGCAACTGGTTCTGCATATCGTGAGATCGGGTTAGAAAACGAGAAGCGATTATCTGGACGCGGCGTATCTTGGTGTGCAACTTGTGATGGCTTCTTCTTTCGTAATCAAGTCATTGCTGTCGTTGGTGGTGGTGATAGCGCGATGGAAGAGGCAAATTTTCTTACTCGCTTCGCTGAGAAAGTAATCCTCGTGCATCGTCGAGATTCACTGCGCGCATCAAAAATTATGGCCGAGCGCGCGCAAGCTAATCCAAAAATAGAATTTCTATGGAATACCGAAGTTATTGATGTTCTAGGCGATGAGAAAGTGACAGGGCTAAAAATCAAGAACACAGTCAATGGCAGTGAAGGAACTCTTGATGTCACAGGTTTATTCGTCGCTATCGGCCACGATCCTCGAAGTGAACTTGTCAAAGGACAAGTTGAACTCGATGGCGAGGGTTATGTGATTGTTGGTGGAGCTGGCCGCGCTGGCACCGCCACTAACCTCAAAGGGGTTTTCGCGTGTGGTGATTTGGTCGACCACACCTACCGACAGGCGATCACCGCCGCCGGTTCTGGTTGTTCGGCAGCGTTAGATGCTGAACGATTCCTGGCCGGGCACTAGAGTTTTCACTATAGATAAGAGGAGAAACCATGGGCGCAACAAAACCAGTTACCACCGCGACATTTGATGCAGAGGTACTAAAGAGCAGTACTCCGGTACTCGTTGATTTTTGGGCTGAATGGTGCGGACCATGTCGAGCCGTCGCGCCGATCCTTGAAGAGATTGCCACTGAACACTCGGCGAAAATCAAGATTGTGAAGCTCAATACCGATGAAGAGAGCGCAATCGCGATCAAGTACGGAATCACTTCGATTCCTACGATGAATCTTTTCGTCAACGGCGAGGTCGTTAAAACCATCATTGGAGCCCGTCCGAAGCCAGCAATCATGAAGGAACTCGAAGGTTTCATTTAAGTCGTGGTTGATGAGGCGCTCGCTCGGCCTGGTGATAGCGGTCAAGTTGTCACTGAGGTAATCGCATCGCTTGC